>CAYXLV010000329.1:0-2609 GCA_964465995.1 uncultured Coxiellaceae bacterium
GCTTTAACAAGATCGCGTTCGATAATTTTATGGCTGAGCTCAAAAGTAAATTCATAATCGATTGGGTTAATCGCCATTACTTTGGCATCAAGTTGAAATGCCATATTAATATGATGGGCAATCATGGGTTGTTCGTGGCGCACATTGGAGCCGATTAATAAGATCGCATCGCAGTGATCGATATCGGCAATTGCTATGCCTAAATTTGGAAAAGCGGGTGTATGATCTTGTTGGCGAAAATCGTGTTGCTGGATGCGGTGGTCAAGGTTGTTGCTGCCTAAACCGCGCATGATTTTTTGTAATAAGTAAAACTCTTCAACAGTACTATTGGGTGAGGCGAGTGCGGCGAGTTCGTCTGCACCATGTTCGTTAATAATGGCGCGGGTTTTGTTAACCACAACAGCCAGTGCTTCTTCCCATTCAACAGTTTTCCAAGTATTGTTTTGTTTAACCAGTGGTTTTTGAACGCGGTCTTGATGATACAAACCTTCATAACTAAAACGATCACGGTCGCTAATCCAAGCTTCATTGATCAACTCATTATCGCGAGGAACGACTCTCTTAACGGGACGTTGTGGTTGGTATTCTTGAAAGAAGCTGTGGACATAAATATTTGAACCGACGCAATCATGTGCGCCAATCGATGCATGCTCGCGCAATTCCCAGCCGCGTGCGGTGTAGCGGGATGGTTTTTCAGTTAATGCGCCGACTGGGCAAATATCCGCGACGTTGCCGGAGAGCTCAGATTTTAAGAAGTGTTTGACGTACGTGCCAATTTCTTCTTTTTCACCGCGATAAGTGACACCCAGTTCACGTAAGCCTGCGATTTCTTCACCAAAACGCACGCAGCGTGTGCAGTGAATGCAGCGCGTCATCCAAGTTTCAATTAAAGGTCCAATATCGTGACTGTAAACAGAACGTTTGCGTTCATTGAAATACGAGTAAGGTCGGCCAAAACCCATGGCTAAATCTTGCAGTTCACATTGCCCACCTTGATCGCAGATCGGGCAGTCGAGCGGATGGTTGATCAGTAAAAACTCCATCACATCGCGTTGCGCTTTTAAGGCTTTTTCTGATTGGGTTAATACTTTCATATCCGGTGTAACCGGTGTGGCGCAGGCGGGTAATGGTTTACCGACTTTTTCTACTTCGACAAGACACATGCGGCAGTTGGCCGCGATGGATAGTTTCTTGTGATAGCAATAACGTGGAATATAAATGCCTGCTTCATCAGCGGCTTCAATGATTGATGCACCTTCTTGTGCGCTAATCTTTTTACCATCAATTTCTAGTTCAACCATGATTTGGTGTTACCTTATTGGTTTTGCAATTGTTAAACGGCACATCGACCGTGAGTAATGTGGTATTCAAATTCATCGTAAAAATGCTTTAACATCGCGCCAACTGGCCATGCCGCTGCTTCACCGAAGGCACAAATGGTGCGACCTTCGATGCCTTTGGCAACTTTTGCTAATCGGTCTAAATCTTTTTTAGTGCCCTGGCCTGCTTCAATTTGTTGAACAAGCCGATAAATCCAACCGGTGCCTTCGCGACAAGGTGTGCATTGGCCGCATGATTCGTGCATGTAAAATTTAGAAATGCGTGCTAAGACTTTCACCATGCAAGTTGTATCGTCCATAACCATCACACCACCGGAACCTAGCATCGAGCCTGCTTGCATTAGGCTATCAAAATCCATATTGGTTTTTAGAATAATATCGGCGGGTAAGATTGGCATCGAGCTGCCGCCTGGGATCACGGCTTTTAAAGCGGCGTTATTACGCATGCCGCCAGCCATTTGCAATAATTCGGCAAAAGGGGTGCCAAGTGGCACTTCGTAATTACCGGGTTTGGCGACGTGGCCGCTAACGCTAAAAATTTTGGTGCCGCCATTTTTGGGTGGGCCTAAACCAGCAAACCATTCAGCGCCCTTTTCTAAGATCACGGGAATTGAAGCGTAGGTTTCGGTGTTATTAACGTTGCTGGGTTTGCCGTATAAACCATAGTTGGCAGGAAAAGGTGGCTTGAAACGTGGCCAGCCGCGCTTGCCTTCGAGTGAATTCATTAACGCTGTTTCTTCGCCGCAAATGTAGGCGCCTGCGCTGTAGTGATTGTGAATGTGGATATCGAATCCAGAGTTCATGGCGTTTTCGCCAAGGTATCCTGCTTCGCGGGCTTCGATGAGTGCTTGTTCAACACGATTAAATGGTTCGTGAAATTCACCGCGTAAAAAGTTGTATGCGGCGGTAGCACCTAAGGTGTAGCAAGCGATTGCAATACCTTCTAATAATTGATGGGGGTTGTAACGTAAGATATCGCGATCTTTAAAAGTGCCGGGCTCACTTTCATCCGAGTTACAAATGACGTATTTATCAACGGGTGCGTCGCGTTGGATAAAGCTCCATTTTAAACCGGTTGGGAAACCTGCGCCGCCACGACCGCGTAGGCCCGAGGCTTTGACTGCATCGATAATCTCAGCGGGTGGTGTTTTTTCGTTGAGAATTTTGCGTAGCATTTTATAGCCGCCGATACTTTCATAGGTTTTCAACGACCAGGGTTCATCAAGCGCCAGGGTGCGATAACAAACTTGATTATATTCCATCCTAATT
>CAYXLV010000330.1:0-2594 GCA_964465995.1 uncultured Coxiellaceae bacterium
TTAAACAACACTATCGACCACTTGGCACAAGCGATTGCTATGTTTATCCGATTGGACTTGGTTGTATGCGAATCTCTAACGAGAGTGATGCAAACATTTCTTTTACGACTGCGCTGCAATATGGCATTAATCATTTTGATACTGCTGACGTCTATAAAAATGAAGAGCTGCTAGGTAAAAATTTAAAAGACGAGCGACAAAATATAATTATCGCCTCAAAAACTGGGATTATTGACCGGAATACAGTTAATGGCTCTTATGAGCATATTATAAAATCTTGTAACAAATCACTGCAAAAGCTCAATACAGACCGCATTGATTTATTTTATCTCCACCGTCTTGATCCTAATGTGCAAATTGAAGAATCCATGCGCGCCATGAATGATTTAATCAAGCAGAATAAAATACGTTTTGTGGGGTTATCTAAAGTAGATGAACAAACTATACGTCGTGCACATAAAGTATGTCCAATTACAGCGGTTCAGTCTGAATATTCATTATGGAATAGGCGCTCTGAATACGAGGGGATTTTAAACGTATGCAAAGAACTACAGATAAGTTTTGTTGCTTACAGTCCATTAGGCAGAGGGATTTTAACCACAAAAAATCACTTGAGTTTTTTTGGTGTAAATACAGCTGATCATAATCCAGAGCAATTGCAATTGCTTAACTTGGTCAATGACATGTGCAAAAAAAAGCATTGTTCAACTGCTCAACTCTGTCTTGCATGGTTGCTCCATAAAGGAAAGCATATTATTGCTATCCCGGGATCATCAAAGTCAGACAATATTCAGGAAAATATTAAAGCCTGCGAAATACAATTATCGACCGATGATATGAACTATCTAGATGAAATATCAAATCGCCAAGCTAACAAACCAAAAAATCACTGCGGATAAATCAGTTTCAGTAAGGAGAAATTAACGTGAAGAATTTAGTTATCATTGGCGGTGGAGCTTCAGGTGCTTCAATTCTTTTTAATGTAATAAATCGGTTGAAAAACACATTTATACAGCCACTCCATATTGTTATTATCGAAAAATCTAAGCAGGTTGGTCCTGGCTTAGCGTATGGTTCCGTCGATGATTTTCATATTTTGAATTATCCTGCAGATGCAATGAGTCCAGTTGAAAATTATCCGCATCACTTTGTTGACTGGCTTTCAGAAAATCAATCGGTTTGGAAGCCGTATTTTCCAACCTACCATTTACAAGGAAATCGCTTTCCACCGCGTGCACTATACGGGTTTTATTTAAATAGATTGATAGAAAGTCTAAAAAACAGTACTGATGATAGCCCTATCAAAATTAGCCTTATTAACGATGAAGCAATGTCGATAAAAATGCTTGGCAATGGTGAGTATAAAGTATTTTTTGATCATGCTTCGCCGATCATTGCTGATTACTTGGTGATTTGCCCAGGGTTATTTCCAGCTACAAACTACCGCCAATTCATTGGTTATCCGCAATATATCCACAATCCTTGGCCCGCTAAACAGTTACAGCAAATTCCCGAAGACGCTAGCGTTTGCATATTAGGGACAAGACTAACCGCAGTGGATGTGGCTTTGTCGCTCTATCATCAAAACCATCAAGGCAGTGTCATTATGGCATCGCGCACTGGGCTTTTACCTAGTGCTGTTGGTAAAACTAAACAAGGCTATAAATTTCGGTATTTAACAGAGCAAGCAATTGATGGCTTGATTCAAAAAAGCCAATTTAGCCTAAAAAATCTGATGGATTTATTTTGGAAAGAATTGGAGTACACAACAGGATCGCCCATCGATACAAACAAAATACTTCATCCAAAACCCTCAGCGTATTCGTGGCTTGAAAAACAATTAAAACAAGCCAAATCCGATAAGGAAAATGTCTGGCAATCTATGTTAAAGGCATTGTATCTCAAGGTTCCAAAACTTTGGCAAAAATTATCAAACGCAGATAAAAGTGAATTTTTAAACAAATACTTTAGCACATTTATGGTCTACTTTTCCCCATTCCCCATACAAAATGCTGAGAAGTTATTATCGTTCTTAAAAAGCAAAAAATTTCAGATCATCAGTGATATCAATGGTATTGAATACGATAATGATTCGTCATCATTTAAAATAAAAACCAATCAGACTGAATACAATGTCGACTATGTGATTAATGCAGCTGCAGCGGGAAGTGATATTCGCCAGTCAAACATACCCTTACTAATGAATATATTTAATCAGGGACTATTTAAAATTAATCCACACGGCGGAATCGAAGTTGACTTTGAGACTTCAGCGGCAATCGATAAGTCAGGCAAAACCATCAAAAACCTATTTGCGACTGGAAATTTCACTCGCGGTGTTTTTCTATCACCCGACAATCAAGGACAACTGTTGAATCAAGTCGTTCGCGTGGTGAATTCTCTTACCCATTTAATTAAGTCAAATCAATCTATAAATAGATATCAGTTCTTTGGCGCACAACAGCCGATAGAACAAGAAAGAAAAAGTACCCTGCAGCTGTCTATGCAGTAATTAACGTCATTACCAAAAGTATTTTTTTTGCTGCCAGAACCGTATCTCGCATAAAAAATGGTCGCATCTCTCACCTTAAACT
>CAYXLV010000331.1:0-2588 GCA_964465995.1 uncultured Coxiellaceae bacterium
CATCATTATTTCCATGTTTTTCACGATTTTCGCCATTTTTTCTTAAACCAAAAATCCTTATACCCCTTAAAAAAATTAACTCCCTGAAAATCCAAATGCATACCAGCGACTAAAATTTTTTGTTGCGCAATTGAATCACGCAATCGCAGCAGCCCGACTAACTTGTGGATAAAGATTAGGTAATGGTATGATCTCGCCCACAATGAATGACTCAACTTGATCAACATTAGAGCGATATCATGAACAAACACTCCATCAAAGACATTCTAGCCGGACATATTGCAGTCGGCAGCAGCATCGAAGTGAACGGCTGGGTGCGCACACGCCGTGATTCAAAAGCCGGTATTTCCTTTATTATGCTATCCGATGGTTCTTGCTTTGACTCATTACAATTAATTGCCCCCAACACCTTAGCTAACTACGAATCCGATATCCAACGCTTAACCGCCGGCTGTGCCATACGCGCAATCGGCACCCTGGTCGAATCTCAAGGCCAAAACCAATCTGTTGAAATGACTGTCACCGAACTCAACGTGGTCGGCATGGTCGAAGAACCTGAAACTTATCCAATGGCTGCCAAACGCCATACAATGGAACATTTACGTGATTACTCACACTTGCGCCCACGCACTAACGTCATCGGTGCTGTCACCCGCGTGCGCCACAGCATCGCCATGGCTATTCATCGCTACTTCGATACGCAGGGGTTCTTTTGGATCAACACACCGATTGTCACTGCCTGTGACGCAGAAGGCGCGGGCGAAATGTTTACCGTCAGCACTTTAGATATGATGAACCTGCCACGCACCGCCAACGGCAATATTGATTTTAACCAAGACTTTTTCGGCCAACGCGCCTACTTAACCGTATCCGGGCAACTCAACGTCGAAGCATATTGTTTAGCAATGTCCAAAGTTTACACTTTCGGCCCTACCTTTCGCGCTGAAAATTCCAACACAACACGCCACCTTGCCGAATTTTGGATGGTGGAACCTGAAATTGCATTTGCTGATTTACATGATGATATCGCACTCGCTCAAGACCTTATTAGATATGTGGCACGCGATGTCTTAAATCGCAATGCCGATGACATGGCCTTTTTTGCCAAATGGGTCGATAAAGATTGCATCCAACGCTTGAGAGCCATGCTCAATAATGAATTTGAAATCATCGAATACACTGACGCTGTTAACTTATTACAAAAAGCCGATAAAAAATTCACCTACCCAATCGACTGGGGCGTGGATTTACAAACCGAACATGAACGTTATTTAACCGAAGAATTAATTAAAAAACCGGTCGTAGTAATCAACTACCCCAAACGCATCAAAGCATTTTATATGCGTTTAAACGATGATGATAAAACCGTCGCCGCGATGGATGTATTACTACCTGGCGTTGGCGAAATTGTCGGCGGCAGCCAACGCGAAGAACGCCTGGATATTCTCCACCGCCGCCTAATCGAAGAAGCACATTTAGATCCTGAAGAATACGAATGGTATTTAGATTTACGCCGCTACGGCACCGTACCACACGCTGGTTTTGGCTTAGGGTTTGAACGTTTAATTCGTTATATCACCGGCGTTGCTAACGTGCGTGATGTCATTCCATTTGCCCGCGCACCACAACATATTCCGCCCAATAAACCCACACTACAACCTGCCGACTAATGCGGCAGGCTGTGCTTAACCTTAACGATAATCTGGATTAGGAAAATCAAATCGACAACCAGCATCCCATTCCGAACGCTGATTACCGTGCGCTGGAATACCACCGGCGTCTTTTAAAATACGCGCCAAGTGCATTAAATTCCAAGTCATAAAAGTCGTATTGCGATTGGTAAAATCATTTTCTGGACCACCTGAATCGGGATCCAAATACGAAGGCCCAGGACCTGCTTCCCCCAACCAAGCTGCATCAGCTTGTGGCGGAATGGTGTAACCCAAATGTTGCAGCGAATACAAAATATTCATTGAACAATGTTTAGCACCATCTTCATTACCGGTAATCAAACAACCACCCACTTTACCGTAATAAGCATATTGCCCCGCATCATTCAGCAAATGTGAATTGGCATATAAACGCTCAATCACTTTTGTACAAACCGATGACTTTTCACCTAACCAAATGGGCGATGTGAGAATTAAAATATCGGCTTGCTGCACTTTTTGATAAATCTCTGGCCAATCATCCTGCTCCCAACCGTGTTCACGCATATCACCGTAAACACCATAAGCAATCTGATAATCCACCGCCCGAATCTCATCGACCGTGACGTTATTTCTTTCGAAAATAGCTTTGGAGATGCGCACTAACCCATCGGTATGTGACATTTCTGGAGAACGTTTTAGGGTGCAGTTAATAAATAAGGCGTGTAAATCGGAGTAATCAGTGGTTGAATTTTGACATTGTGACAATTGTTTTTCATTTAATATGCTCATAAAGGTCCTCCATTAAAATTCTTAGCCATTATTATCGAATCGCCATTTTTTCACAAATGAAATATCCACGAGGCCAATAATTCTATCCACATTTTCTGTGGATAAGTTTGTGAGTAATTTGTAAAAACTCCCCCCAAATACCTATTC
>CAYXLV010000332.1:0-2577 GCA_964465995.1 uncultured Coxiellaceae bacterium
TTCTTACACAGGCTCTGGTGGCGTTGTTAGCAGCTATTTGCTAAATCGAGTTATGCATAATCCCGAACTGCTCGATACCACGGGTAGCCTAATTCATCTGGGTAATGACAAAGATTTTATGAGCGCCCGCCTTGCCTACAACCTCAATCTACGTGGCCCAAGCATCAATGTGCAAACGGCATGCTCAACCGCCATCACCACCATTCATTTAGCTTGCCAAAGCCTACAACTTGGCGAAAGCCAGTTGGCTATCGCTGCCACCAGCAATATTCGTGTACCTCACCACCAAGGCTATCTGGCGATTCGCAATAGCATTTATTCACAAGACGGTCATTGCTACCCTTTTGATGAACGCGCGAACGGTACAATTTTTGGCAGCGGAGTTGGCGCTGTTATTTTAAAACCTGCCGCAAAAGCTATCCAAGATCGCGATAATATTTATGCCATTATTAAAGCCACGGCTGTGAATAATGACGGCGCCAATAAATTTAGCTACACCACTACCAGTGTTCCTGGACAGGCCCAAGCCATCTCTGAAGCGCTCACTAATGCCAAGATCAATCCACAAGCGATTTCTTATATTGAGTGCCATGGCTCCAGCACTTTAATTGGCGACCCATTAGAAATTAGCGCTCTTACAGAAGCATTTCATCGCAAACATCACCACACACCACAAACTTGCGCCATTGGTTCGGTCAAAGGCAATGTTGGCCATCTCGATCACAGTGCTGGTATGGCAGGTATTATCAAAACCGCATTAATGTTGAAGCACCAAACACTCATCCCATCCATCAACTTTCAAAAACCTAATCCCAAAATCGCATTTTCCAAAACCCCTTTCTATGTCAATACAACACTAAAACCATGGCAAACAACCCTTGATACGCCATTATGCGCTGGGGTGAACTCGGCCGGTTTAGGTGGCACCAACGCTTTTGCTATTTTGGAACAAGCGCCAAGCAATCCGACCACCCAACCAACTACATCTGCCAATCTCTTTACCTTGTCTGCGAAAACCCTCGCGGCGTTGCGTACACTACTCGACCAATACCAAACTCACTTTAAGCAAACCAATACCGATTCAATAGAAGATATTTGCTTCACCAGCAACATTGGACGCACCCACTTTGACTATCGTATTGCTTGCATTACTCAATCGATAGCTGACTTAAACAATCAACTCAGCGCATGGCGAACCTTAATAAGCAATGATGCTTTTCAATCACCCATGACGCCTAGCGAATTGACGCCCCACAGCTCAACCACACTTGAAAAAATAAAAAATGATTATTTGCATGGACAAGCCATTAACTGGGCAACGGTGCATCAGCAACAACACGGCAAACGCGTTTCTCTACCCACGTATGCTTTTGATAAGGTGACTCACTGGCTGGACTAAAAAAGAGATAAAAACAATGGATCTGTTAACTAATAAAAATCACTGGCTACTCACTAGATTGGCAAGCTTTGCCGACCAACCTGCCATTATCGATCAGCAACAATGCTTTAGTTACGCCGATTTAAGCAAACGTACCGAGCAATGGCTACAGTACTTGCAACAAGCAGCCATTGCGCCCGGTGCTACGGTGGCATTTACGGCGCAATATTCTATTGACAGTTGCAGCTTATTATTAGCACTCATCGCCAACCGTAATATTATTGCACCGCTGCGCTTGCGTGAGCCTACCATCAACCACCAATATTGCACTATCATTCAAGCAGACTATTTTCTTAATGTCGCTCACAATACTGATGCTTTAGAACACTGCCTGCACACCAACAATCACAGATTAATCACAACGCTTCGTCATCAAAAACATGCAGGGCTGATTATTTTAACCTCTGGCAGCACCGGCCAACCTAAAGCTGTCTTGCATGATGCGGACATATTATTAAAAAAATACCAACCACAACGCTCACCGCGCACGGTATTGGCTTTTTTATTGTTCGATCATCTGGGTGGGATTGATACATTTTTTACAACTCTAAGCAGTGGCGGCACGCTAGTATTAAGCCAAGACCGCTCACCGGAATCGATTTGTCAATTAATAGAACGGCATCAAGTTGAATTATTACCAACGACACCTACATTTATTAATATGTTAATCAATTTCGATTATCATCAACGCTACCGTCTGGACACTTTGCAATATATTACCTTAAGCTCTGAACCGCTTAGTGACACAAGCCTACAACGCCTCAAGCACTATCTACCGAACGTCAAAATAAAACAGGCTTATGGGTTATCCGAACTTGGCGTCATTTCAACAAACTCACATCCACAGCACCCTGGCTGGATAAAAATAAATAAAAATATTCCCTACAAAATTATCAACCAAGTATTACATCTACAATCTCCAACCACCATGCTTGGCTATTTAAATGCATCATCCGCTGCAACAGATTCAATGTGGTTTAACACGCATGATCTTGTGGTTGAGAAATGGATTGATCAAGAAAAGTATTATCGCATTATTGGCCGCGAGACTGATCTAATCAATGTTGGTGGTGAAAAAGTCTATCCAACAGAAATCGAAAATATCATTATGCAATTGGATTTTGTCAGCAATGTTAGTA
>CAYXLV010000333.1:0-2566 GCA_964465995.1 uncultured Coxiellaceae bacterium
GAGGTGAATGTTATGAAGCCAATGATAAAACTAGCAGTAGCGCCCGCTGTGCTTGCGCTTAGTCTGCTCTCTGTTAATGCTTTTGCAAAATCTCCCCAACAATCCAATATCTCACTAATGAATCCAAATCTCAGCAATACAACGTTGCTATCTTATTACAGCTACCGCCATCGGCATCGTTATTGTTTTTGGACCAGCCGTCATCGAGCACGTTGGCTCACTCGCTACCGTCGCTGCTGGATTCGGTATTGTCGCCATTATTGGCGCTATGGTTACCGCCGAGTCGGTTGCGCAGTTTGTTGTCGTCGTGGCTATCGTTACTAAAAGCGGTATTTGGCAAAATATGAGGCAGGGTGGTAAATGCGCCACCTTGCTTTTTTATTGGAGTGCAAATAATGGCTGTGCTTTATAAGACATTCTATTGGTTTTTTGTCATCACGCTCTGCTTGCCCATTGCAGTAGTAGCAGCCAACGGACAACAATCTGAACATCACTGTTATCAATGCATGCGATATCAATATTCGGGTTATTTTGGTTTTACGCCAAGTTCACGCCAGATTGCTTGCAATAGTCAACATCGGCAAAATTTGCAACGCGTCGGATATGTTTGTCGACCTATCGGCCAATCGAATGCAAACCCTTTACCTCGACGCTGAAAAATGCTTTGCTATTACTTCGAACAATATCTCTAAGCTAACTATGACAACCTAAGGATTTTATTTATGAAGAAAAGGAATTTGCTGCTTACCGGCATATTGACGACTTTACTTTCACTAAGCGCTGCAACTGCCTTTGCAGCAAAGCAAAGCTGGTCAGAGTATGTGAAGGGAGTACGTGCAGAAGCGCTATCTCAGGGTATCCGTCCCGACGTATTTGATGAAGCCTTTCGCAATATTAAAGCGCCTAACCGCCGTGTCCTCCACCTTGATCGCACCCAACCTGAAAAACGCCTCACTTTCCTAAAATACCGCAACACTCGAGCTGATGCTTTCCGCATTAAATTGGGCCGCCGTGAGATTAAAAAATATCATGCGCTGCTTGATAAAGTCGGTGATGAATACGGCGTGAGCCCTTGTTTTATTGTCTCGATTTGGGGCCTTGAAACAAGTTATGGTCGCTTTATGGGAACTTTTCCTGTAATTAAATCGCTGGCAACCTTGGCTTATGATAATCGCCGCAGTGCTTTTTTCCGCAAGCAATTATTCCAAGCATTACACATCCTTAATGATGGCCATGTGCAGCTGAAAGACTTCAAAGGCGAGTGGGCCGGTGCCAGTGGTCATCCACAATTTTTACCATCTAGCTGGCATAACTTTGCCGTGGATTACAACAAAGATGGCAAAAAGGATATTTGGAAAACTCACAGTGATGCTTTTGCTTCTATTGCAAACTACCTATTAAAAAGCGGCTGGAAACGCAATCAGCCATGGGCCATTAAAGTCACAACACCAGCTGGTTTTAGTGAAGATTTACTAGGCCGCAAAGTCGTTAAGACCATTGCACAATGGAAAGCGCTTGGTGTTAGAGCTAATGGACGCCCACTGCCAAAAGACATGAATATGGAAGCATCAATCGTACGTCCATATGGTGGGCCAACGTATATGATCTTTAATAACTTCAGAGTCATTATGAAATGGAACCGCTCGATCTATTACGCGGGTACGGTTGGTTATATGGCTGAGCAAATTTGCAAACGCCCATTGTAATGCGTTATTTGAAGTATAAATATTTTACGTTCCTTTTATTAACTGCACTGGTTGGCATCACTTTTTTGTTGATGCCAGCCGTGGCGCAGTTACCAGATTATGTTAACTACATTGACACTCGAACCTTGTTAGGCATTGCCAACTTTTGGAATGTTATTTCAAATATTTTATTTTTGGGTGTAGGCGGGTTTGGAGTTTGTTTACTGCGGCATCGAAGTCGCTTGTTCTTTCATCATCCACAAGAAAAGATTCCGTATTTTATTTTTTTTAGTGGTGTTTTTTTCATTGGCATTGGTTCAGCCTTTTATCACTTAGATCCAAATAACTACCGCTTAATGTGGGATAGGCTGCCGATTGTTTTATCGCTAATGGCTTTGTTATGTGCTTTTTTAGCTGAGCGTATTAATTTGCGGGTTGGGCTTTATGCATTAACGCCGTTGATTTTATTTGCATTAGCAACAGTAGTTTATTGGTATAACAGCGAGCTTGCTGGTAGCAGTGACTTACGTTTTTATATCTTTGCGCAGGTTTATCCGTTACTTGCCATTGCTTTTATTTTAACGGTTTTCACGAGTTCTTATACTGGTAGTCAATTTATTTGGTTAGGTTTAATCGCATTTATTTTGGCAAAGGTGGCGGAATATTATGACAGCGCCATTTATCAAGCGCTGCACTACACCATTAGTGGTCATACCTTAAAACATCTGCTGGCGGGGCTTGCTGGTTATTTTATTTTGCTCTATTTACTCGAGAGAAAAGCAAAACCTGCATGATGTTGTAGTTCCTGTTGTCCCACGGCATAACAGCCAACACCATATCATGCATAAAAAAATGGCCATATCCTTCACACTACACTCACA
>CAYXLV010000334.1:0-2550 GCA_964465995.1 uncultured Coxiellaceae bacterium
AAGTATCAATCTATTTTGAATTGGGTGAAGCAGAAAAATAAATTTAATAACTTGTATTCTATGTTCTCCCAGCCAAGCGCTTCGCCCAAAAAACAAAATGCCCGGCAGTCAGATAAAGCGGAAAATAACAATAATACTAATTTGCAACAGCAAGCAAAAAAATATAATTTAACGCCTGAAAATGTCAATGGTGATGGCAGTTGCTTTTACTACTCCGTTTTATTGCAATGCAAAAAAAGATCTATCAATTTAGCTACGCCTTTATTTAAAATGCCCGCCAATGAAATTATTAAAAACAATTGCTCGCAGGTTAAGAGGCTACGACAAGCTATAAATGAGTTTCTACGTCAAAATCAAGACTATTATCTTAGTTTTTATAACGGCAGCTTAGACCAATGGAAAAACTATTTATTAAAAATAAATAACATCGCAGAGTATGCTGATGAACTACAAATAAGAGCACTAGCTGATATGCTTAATATAACTATCATTGTGATCAAACACCTTGACCAAGACCCGATTATTTATAATGCAGGCGCTGGACAAAATATTTTTGTTGGGCATATAGATTATCCGGACTATCAGCATTATCAGTCGCTTAATGGCGATCCATCAGCGGAATTGTTGCAACAGATTGCAGCGCAAGGTGAGCGAGAAGAGCCTCCAACATGTAAGATGCATTAGTGTTGGTGTTCAGGCTGCTTATTAAGTGGTTTTGTTGTAATCTAATCTTTACTCGCAAGTTAAAAAAAGTTTGAAATTTTTTTAGGTTTAGCTTTATAAGAGTTGCGTATTAGCATAAAACCGAAGCTGGTATTTTTGGGCAACCTCTCACTGGCGTTCGTGGCTCGGTTTTCATGCATTGGTAGAAGGTTATGACATCTGAGCCACAAGCGTCAGTGAGAGGTTGCCTAATAATACAAGCTGCGATGTTCAGCTAAATCACATTACTCAATAAGCTAAATTCACAAAAAAATAACAACAAATTGTCTCTCCCAACTTATGGATAAGAATGCGATGAAATGATAAAAAGATAGACCGAGCAGGGCAGTGATAGCGATTTGTATAACTCAACACTTTTCCACATTTTCTTTGTATAAAATTTTGTAAACTATTCTGATAACTTGCTTAACCTAATGATTTTAATCAAAACTAACCGACTGGTAAAACGTTACCAACTTTAATGGCGGTGGATAAAGTCTGCTTATAATTTGCGCAGTTTACTCTCCGGCAACCAGTGTTATAATCAATCAGCATTTTTTCTGAATAAGGATTGAGTTTGCATGGTGAGGAACACGGACCGTTCAACAATAATTAATATTCTTTTTATATTAATCTTTGCATTTTTTTTAACCGCTTGTAGTCAAGAAGAAGATCAACCCAAAACCATTATTCGTCCTGTTAAAACGATTGTGATCGGTCAGGCACAAGGCAATATTATCCGCCAATTCCCTGGCAAAATTTCTGCTAATAAAGAAGCTATTTTATCATTTGAAGTCCCTGGCTCTTTAATCGAGTTGCCAATCCTAGAAGGATCCGTTGTTAAAAAAGGCCAGTTATTGGCACGCGTTGATCCCAAGCGGTATGCGAACAAAGTGGATGAGGCTACTGCAAAGTTTGAGCGTGCTAAAGCAGATTTCTTGCGAGCTAGTGATTTAGTTAAAAAAGATTTTGTTTCCAAGGCGGAGTATGACGCAAAACGTGCGGCGTATGTTGTAGCAGAATCTAATTTAAGCACCGCAAAACGCGATTTACGTGATACTACTTTATATGCACCTTTTGATGGTATCGTCTCACAAAAATTTGTTGATAATCATGAATACGTTCAAGCAAAACAAAAAATTTGTCATCTTCAGGATTTAACTTTGGTCGATGTCGAAATTAATGTCCCACAAACTGTCATGCTAATGATTCAGAAAGATAAAGAATATCAGCCTGTCGCTGTATTTGAAGCAGCGCCCGATCGCAGTTTTCATTTACGTTTTAAAGAACTCTCCACTCGCGCTGATTCTGAAACACAAACGTATCGAGTGGTGTATACCATGCATTCGCCAAAAGATATTAATATATTGCCAGGGATGACTGTGACGGTGCGAGTTGCTATTCCCGACTTTAAAAGTGGCGGTAAAGATTTTCACGAAATTCCTGCTAGTGCGGTGTTTGATACCGCACAAAATAAACCAGCAGTTTGGGTCGTGGATATGTCGACTATGACTGTTAAATTACGTGAAGTAAAAGTGACTCGTTTAAGCCAAGATAAAGTGAGGGTCACTGCAGGTTTAAAACCTGGCGATCGTGTCGTTGTCGCTGGTGTGCATTTTTTAAAAAGCGGCGAGAAAGTGAAGCTGCAAGAAGAACCATCCTCTTAAAAAGTAAGGTTGCTAGCGCTATTGAATATCGCAGAATTTTCAATTAAAAAAAATGTCATTACTTGGATGTTGATTGTGTTTATGATCGGCGGTGGCTTGTTTGCTTATCGGCATTTAGGCCGCTTTGAAGACCCTGAGTTTACTATTAAAGAAGCCATGGTGATCACGCCATATCCTGGCG
>CAYXLV010000335.1:0-2541 GCA_964465995.1 uncultured Coxiellaceae bacterium
GTTCGTGTTCTTTTTGAATTTGGGACATTAAGTCTCTTAGGTGGGCGCGTTTGTTGGTGGGGTGTGGGGTTTCGCCATCTGGATTCATGACTTCACACATGACGAGATAATTGCCTTTGCCCAAAATGGGATCATTGACAAAACAAACGGGTTGTAAAATTAAATCGGAATCATCGCCAGGAGACTGGTAGGTGGAAGAGCCATCAAAGCCCCATTCGGGAAAGTCGGAGAGAGTGACTGAGCCTTCTTGCAAATTTACGATGCGTTGTTTGCTGCGTAAATGTTGAGTTGGCTTCGCGCCGTCAATCCAGATATAAGTTGCTTGAGATAACATATAGGTCGCCCTCGAGGTTCGGTTGAAAGCGACCATTCTACCTTAAGGTTTCAACGATGTTAACCGCCGCAACCACGGTGTTAGTATCAATAAAAGTACACCCGTTGCTAAGGCAATTAAACCAAAGTTTGCAAACGCGTGGCTGTAAATGACGTTAGACATATGCACATCACTAATTAAATTTTTAGGGATGCTTGCCATTTCAGCGAGCTCACCGCCAAGGGATCCGCCAAAGCCTAAAGCCATAAACCAAATGCCCATCATTAAACCCGTTAACTGCTTAGGTGCAAGTTCTGTCACCATGGATAATCCAATCGGTGATAATAATAATTCACCGACTGTGACAAAAAAGTATACGATCACAACCCAAAATGCTTGGGTCATACCGGAGCCTGGGGTGAAGTGAATACCCAGCATTAATAGTCCCATGGCCAACGCTGTCGTAAACATCGCTAAGGCAAATTTAATGCTGTAGCTTGGATGCACTTTTCTTTTATGCAGGCGTTGCCACATATAGGCAAACGGCAGGCCTAAAGCAATGATAAAAATAGCTTCCAATGAAATAAAATTAACCGCTGGTATGGTGAAGTGAAACAGTTGGCGATCGACATTGCGTTCGACAAATAAATTGATTGAAATAAAAAGCTGAAAAAAGATGGCCCAAAATACAATGGAGCTTGTAATAAGAATAATTAAAGCGATGAGTCTATTGCGAGCTTGGCGCTCAAATTTAAATGCATACATAATGAGGAAGGTAAATAAAAAAGCGCCAAGGATAATGAGTAACACGTTGCCGACACTGGCGTATTTTAATAAAGCGTAGGATAGGGCGATGCCGGTTAAGCAGATGATACCAATACTAATAGGGTTAGCTAGGCAGCGTAAATAAGCGGGTTGAATGTTAGCTTTGGTTTTCGGTAAGCCTAAGTTTTCAAAGTAGCGATAACCATAATAAAAAGACCAAATTGCAATTAACATACCGAAGGATGCTGCTGCAAAGCTTAATGACCAACCAAGATAGCGTTGTAAGTAACCTGCGCTTAAGGTGGCGAGTGCTGAGCCGATATTAATACCCATGTAAAAAATAGTGAAACCACCATCACGGCGTGGATCATTGTCGTTATAAAAGTCACCGAGATAACTGGAGATATTGGGTTTTAAAAAACCATTGCCCATAATCACAGTAGCCAAACCCCAGAAAATGAGTTCGTGATGGCTGGTGGCGACAATGGCATAACCTGCGCAAAGCAAAACAGCTCCTAGCATAATCGAGTGGCGAAATCCCATGACGCGGTCTGCGAGAAAGCCGCCTAAAATGGGGGAGATATACACGAGGGCGAGATATTCACCGGAAATAATATCGGCTTTGGTGTCGCTAAAACCGAGGGCATTGGTGAGGAAGAAAATTAATAGGCCTTGAACGATATAAAAACCATACCGTTCCCACATTTCAGTTAAAAATAATGGCTTCAGTGCGCGTGGTTGTGATTGTTGCAAAGTTTTCGCCTTATTGGTTTTACACTGCGACGGTCATGTCATCCGTAGATTGTTTGGCTATATGGTTAGCAAATCGATCTGGCGTTAAACCAAATAACTCAACATCATACATTTTGCCTTGAAAAAAACGGTAATTGTGAAGCGTGCCTTCACGGATAAATCCCGTTTTTTGTAAAACAGTATTGGATGCAGTGTTTTCTTTCATGGTCAATGCTTCCATTCGCTCGACCCCAATTTGGTTGAAGGCAAATTCCGTCACCGTTAACACGGCTCGACTCATAATGCCTTGGCCCCAGTAATCTTGGTTGAGATCATAACAGATTTCCGCACGATGGTGTTGGTTGTTGATATACAAGCCAATCGCACCCACCATTTGATTGGTCTCCTCATGCGCAATCGACCAATAAGCACCTCGCCGCTGATAAAAAAGGTTACGACAATAATGAATTTCACCACAAGCATCGGCCGGCGTAGCAGGCTTCGTCGCTAATATATACTGCCCAACTTCAGGATTAGAGTAATAAGAAAAGAAAGTTTCAGTGTCTTCAAGTGATTGTTCCCTAAGAATAAATCCATTCCCCAGAGATAACCGTGGAAATGGCCGCTGATAAAAATCTGTCATCATGATCGCTACTACCTATCTGTACATTGTTAACCAGCCCCAAGTATATAGAACAAATCTTAAGGAAATCTTACCAAGGGGGTCAACC
>CAYXLV010000336.1:0-2517 GCA_964465995.1 uncultured Coxiellaceae bacterium
TCATCATAATGATCGTCAACATCCTGATCAGAATAAGCGCCACTTTCTAAATGGTCTTCGTGAAATTTTGAAAGGCTTAAGTCTAGAATCCCCCTATTCAAAGCTATCCCGTGTGCCAGAGCTTTTAGACTACCCTCAGCAAAGTCATAGCTATTTAAACCCAATTTAGTTAGCGTGCAATTAGGGAGCAGCAACCAATTAGCAAGCGCTGTTGCTCCTGACACACCTAACCAATCCTCATTTATAGTAAGCTCTTTTAAGCTTACAAAGTAAGGTAACTCCTCTGCCAAGATAGCTGTGCCTGTATTGCCAAGAAGACAGCTGTTGATAGTTAGCGATTTTAATTGGGAATGTTGTTTTAGAGCAATTCCAAAACCAGCAACCGACTCATCACTAAAATATAGTTCCAAACAATCAATTTTAAAATGAGTCAAATGCGGCGCTTCTGCCAATGCATTTATCAACAGTTCAATCTCAGTATCCCGATCGACTTTAACTGATAATACAGATATTTTTTTATTTTTTAGTTCAGTGATGGCTAGTGTACTGTTAATATTTTTCATCAAGCATGACCTTTTGATTTAAGTTTTAATTGCTAAATAAATACTTTCATCTATACGATGACAGGGTTTATTTATTTTTTTGCTATGATAACTATTTCTAGAGTATTGCATAGACTTTACCTGCTATTTTCATCAAAATGCTGATATATCATGCCATTATTTATGACTGTTAAACTGAATAAAGCAGATTAAGTGGATTTTTTATGTGGTTTTTATTTGCATATTGATTTCTGGGTTCTGATCAAAGTTAGAATCCAGGTAGTATGTTTTAATTCAATTGGTTTTGGAGTCTTCTAGCGGAACCCTACTGCATGGTCTACAAGTTCTACGTTAATGCAATCATTACCCACAAGTTTTATTGTTACTGCCAAAATCACATCCCGCATAAAAAAATGGGCACATTTCTCATACTAAACTCACTCCGCAGCTGGTATTGTTAGGCAACCTCTCACTCGCGTTCGTGGCTCAGTTTTCATGCACTGGCAGAAGGCCGCGACATCCGAGCCACGAACGCGAGTGAGAGGTTGCCCAATAATACAAGCTTCGGTTTTAAATAAATACACAATAATTAACAGGCTAAATTCACCAAAACAATTCCAAACTTGCTTTCATGTCATGGAGGCGAAGGTTAGCGAGAAAACGAATGAATATTAATACCTAACTGATTAACCTTTTCTTTAAGCTTGCCTTGATTCAAAGCTCGAAGAGTTGATCGATCCAACTTCTTTGAACTATTTGACATACTCGCCAAGAGATTTATCACTGCCTCTTCTTTAGCTTGCAAAGAAAATCCTCCAAAAATAGTGCACCAAGAACCGAAAGCACTTGTATAATCACTCGAAGAGCGCTGCCTTCTTTCATTGATATATTCAATTAATCCTTGTGCTTGTTTATTTTTAAAGATATTTCCTAAACCAGCATGCTTTGCAATGTCATGTATATAAGACTCCGGATTATGCTGAGGCTCTTGCCCTATTAATTTTTTTTCTGCATAGATATGGCTTATATTACTTATCCCTGTCTGTGGCATGGATTGCCCCTGAGCAGCTAGTGACCGTATATTATTCGACGCCTTAAGTGCAAATTTATTATCATCAACTAACACAGCATGCTTTATTGCAGCTTTATGCATAACCTCAGTAATCACACGCCCCCTGTCGGTCTGGTATTTTTCCATGAAATCAAAATCTGTTAATGGATAAATATCGATTTTCTCAACATAGTGCGACAATTTCCCCCCTAGCAATACATTTAAATTACGCTTAATCCAAACCGCATTGTCTTGGTTTGATACGATAATCACCTTCTGTCCACTATCGATAATGTGTTTTATAAGAAAACGAGTTTCGTAAGGGTTACGAAGATTATTCCAGATATCCTCATCCGACACCTTGTCTTTGTAATCGAGATTCTTCTGGCGATTATTCTTGGCGTACGTAGGGTAAGTAGTTCGTAGCGTAATTGTTTCATCAAAATCAAATGCAAATAATTTACTAGCTAATAAATTTTGACCTGCGTAGTATTGCTCTTTATAGTGAATCAAATGAACCAATCTAAAATACAGTGACTGCATTCCCGCTGGATTTTTATTAATCATCTTTTTTAATTCATCAGAATTGAAAACAAACTCCGGCAACTCAGATTGCAAAATATCTGAATTATTAATCAGACCTCTATAGTCTTGATAAATTTCATTCGTTCGCTCTGCCAATTCATTACAAACACTAGCAATAAGCTGCTTAAAGCTTTCATCTGATTTTATAGCCTGATTATTAATCTCACCCGCCAGATAATCCCGCAGTTCTTTAACTTGAAGATCCAGCTGAGGCCAACCATTCCCATACAACATAGGGTATTTTTGATAAAGCGCTTGCAGTAGTTTATTTTTCTTAAAATCATCTGAATACTTAGCACATATCTCTTGGTGCTGCTTTCTTTGCAATTCCAATAAACT
>CAYXLV010000337.1:0-2505 GCA_964465995.1 uncultured Coxiellaceae bacterium
CAGCGGCAGAAAAGCGTGGTTATTCACCTATTCAGCCGACTTCAATGATTACGCCGTCTACGTACCCAAGTGTATTTGGGCATAATCGTAGTCAGACAGAAAAGCTGGTTGGTGTCATGATCTCTGAAGAAGATGTGTTACTAAATCGGCTTTTTATTTACGATGCCGGTACCGTTGGACGCCACTATGATTTTAGCAGTTATAAAAGGGCTGAGGGCTTTTTTAACCAGGCTGTCCAAGGAGTATCACCTAAATTATTCCCGAGTTTAATGCAATTTATCAAGGCTATTAAGGATCCGATTGACTCTAGGCCAGATCGTTATAATGAAGTTCTCGCACGCTTGAGATGGAGTGCCTCTAGTAAAGTAGCAGTATTTACTAATACCCTGGAATCACGCCTGTTAGCGCAAGGCTATGCGGCAATGCTGCAGTCGGAATTAAAAAAGATTAATCACCCGAGTATGCACGCTGAGATAAAAATTGTTTTTTATGATCGTCAAGGGCTAAGGTGTTTTACCGAATACAGCAAACAACAGCAAAAAGAAGACAAGCGTTCGACTTTATTGAAGTTAAAGCAAGATAACGCAGTGACTGAGATGATTAGCAATCAACAGTATGAGCGATTGTTGGCGTTTGATGATGTGAAAGCACAGCAGCAGCAATTAACAAAAATTTTAAATAAATCTGTACCAATAAGTATAAGTAAAAGTAAGCAGCGAGACGTGCCACTCTATATTAGGTTGTTATGTGACGGTTATGAACATATTTTATTAATTTTAAAAGCACAGGGTTTTCAATGCCCAACACTTGCAAGCGATAATTGTCAGGATATCTTGTTAGATCGACCAGACATACTCTTCAATGTTGCTCGACGTGATCAATCAATGGTTAGCTGGTTGTGCCAACAAACTCAGAAAAAGTTTGATGGTACAGGGTTAATAATGAATGTTTGCAACACACTTCGCTATCCGTTGGCAAAACTTCTGTTGCAGCAACCAAATTTGACATTGGATATTAATGTGCTCAAGGCTAAATTTGATAATCCAATACACGTTGCAGCCGCGTTGGATCAGCATGAATTGATTGAAGAGCTGCTAAAGCGAGGGGTGCCAGTAGACTTTAGGCTAAGTAAAAAGAAGGAAACGCTGTTACATACTGTGGTAAGAGTAGGTGCCTTAAAAACTGCAAGGATATTACTCGAGTATGGTGCGGCAGTGGAGGTGCGTACTCAAGGAGGAATGAGGCCGTTACACTTATCTGCGTCGTGTGGCGATTTAGAGATGATCAAACTGTTAATAGAGTATGGTGCATCGATGTATGACAAAGATTTCTGGGGAGGTTATCTCACAGCTTTTGAGTTAGCAGTTGGTTTGCGTGAATATGAAATCGTAAGGTTTTTTATATCAAAAAAAATTGATTATTCAAAATTAACACAAAAGATTACTTGGATTGATTTAGAGAGGCTAGATGTTGAAATGAAAGAAATGATTAGCTTTGATATGTTGCTTAACTTTTGTGCTACAAGAAGCGATTTACACGATTGCAAATTGCATATTAATTCGATAATTGATAAAGAAACAAAAATGCAAGAATATTTGTTAATGACTAATGATATTGGCGAGTCAATGCTATCAAGAGCACTGTTGCTCGGGCACTTTGATGTTGCTTGCTATCTAATTCAAAAACGGGCGACTATTACTAATCACAATGTGAAGCAAGTTGTTATTGGTTTAACTGGTTATGGTAATGAAGATAGCCTTGTTGCTATGGTGCGTATATTGCATAACCATGGTGTGATTAGAACGGTCGGATGGGATGAGTTTTTACCACTCTATGAGTTTGCTGCTAAAGCAAGTATGCTTAAGTTGATGAGTGAATTATGGAGTCTGTGGGGCGTGAAGCAAGACAATACACCTGTACCTGCAAAAGATCCAACGCTATTTCTGAAGTATTACCAACTATTTATGAGGCACTGGCGGGAAACTTGCCAATACAAGCGCGTTAGGCATTTATTTTCTGTTTATTGTGGGCAAAATGAAGCTTTTAATAACTATAGCATGATGGCAAGTGTTAATCGTTTCTTTAAGGGTAATTTGGGAGCAAGCTTTGTTGATGATGTGACAAAACTTGTGTCCACACATTTGTTTGATAGAAAAATATCACAAGAAGCTAATGTTATAAAATTATTAGATAGCATTGTTGACAAGGTTGGGGCTGATAATGTTTGTAAAGACCCAGCGTTGTTGGCGATTATTGAAGTGACGACATTTTATTTGAAAATAAATTTAGAGAGCATGTCGCTAGATACGGCAATGACCTCGCGGGGTGATGAGCGCACATTGTCATTGAGTGGCTAGATTGTATAGTTTAGAGCATGTTCATGGGCCCCGCGGTCATGGCCGCGGGGTGACGGGGTTGTTTAGTCATCGCCGCACTCGTGTTGTGATGGGCTAATCATTACCCACAAGTCAGGAAAGCAAATTTGAAATTATTTTTTGTGGGTTT
>CAYXLV010000338.1:0-2499 GCA_964465995.1 uncultured Coxiellaceae bacterium
GTTTAGCGTTTAATGCACTGAAGATGCGTGCTAAAGAAAAGGTTTATACCGATCATGCCGCTAATCGAATGTTGGGTTCAATTTGGCATCCACAAGTGATTTTTTTAGATAGTCGTGGTGAACCAAAGCCTGATTCTCGATATATGAGTATTCGCCATGATGGCACAGTAACGGTACTGTTTCGTTTTTTAGGTGCCGTTGAAACACCAATGGATTTTCACAAATTCCCCTATGATTCTCAGAAAGCTCGATTTACTTTAACGCCATTTGTTTATGACAATAGCCAAGTTAGGTTAATTCCCTGGCCTGCGAAAGAAGGTGTGAATTTAAAAGCGCATTTAGATGAGTGGCAAATCACGTATGTGCACAGCGGTATTATGGTATCAAAGCCAGATGCTTTGTCGCGTGAGCATTCTGTATATGAATTACGATTTCATTATGCGCGGCGTTCTTCTTATATGACGATACATGTCTTGCTGCCGCTTATTTTAATTGTGTTAATTTCATTTACGGTTTTTTGGATGGGGCATAATCCATTGGTAAACCGCATTGCCATTTCTTTAACCGCGATTTTAACCATCGTAGTTTTCCAGTGGCGCGTCTACAGCAATTTGCCACAAGTCGGATACACCACCTATCTCGATGTGATCATGCTATTTAGCTTTGTGGTTGCCGCATTAACCATCGTGGCATCTGTCTATATCGAACACACCAACGTTGAACAACAACAGCATCGATTATTAGTTATTAACCGCTTCCTCTTTCCAATTGGTTATATTTTGGGCTTGGGTTTGATTTCAGTCATCATGCTCTTTGGATAACCTAAAACCTGTCCAAAAAAAGAACCATTCTTTGGCCATGAAAAACACCCCAGTCCTTGTTTTTTCCGAAGATTTCAGTATCATGTCTTTTCCTCTTCACGGGCCGTTAGCTCAGCCGGTAGAGCAGCGGACTTTTAATCCGTTGGTCGTAGGTTCGAATCCTACACGACCCACCATCTACTAAAGGGGTCAACCACAGACAGTTTCAAAATTCTCTTTAATAATCAGCTTATTAAAAATGAACTGTCCGTGTCGTACCCGGACAGTTTGGTTGTGATGCATCAGCTGTTCATTTTTTGTTATTGTCCGATTTTTTATTCCCTGTTAACCTTTTAAGCAGTCATCATTAAGGAAAATGATTCAATGCAGCGCAGCATTCTACCTGTGATTCTTATCCTAACGTTAATTGCCGCAAATATTGAGCTTGATATTTATGTTCCCGCATTCCCGGAGATGTTGCGTTTCTTTAATGCATCAAGTCATCAACTGCAGTGGATACTCAGCATTAATTTTATTGGCGTTGCCGTGGGTAGTTTGTTTTATGGTCCTTTATCTGATCATTTTGGCCGCAAAAAAATCATAATGATTGGTTTGCTGGTCTTTGTGGTGGGGAGTTTGGGTTGTGTTTTATCACACTCACTGGCGGCATTAATTGCTTGGCGGCTGGTGCAAGGTTTGGGTAGTAGCGCTCCTGCAGTCGTTGGTTTTGCAGCAATTGCAGAGCTTTATCAGGAGCAACAAGCAGCGCAGTATATTTCGATTGCTAATAGTGTGATTACGGGGAGTATGGCGGCCGCACCGGTTATTGGTAGTTATTTAACGATATGGTTTAATTGGCGCGCGAATTTTATTTTCATTTTTATTTTGGCAGCATTCTCGTTGATTGCTATGCAAATTGTTTTTACAGAACCCAAGAGGCATTATTTAAGTCAAAAGCTTAATTTGGGGAAAATTGTAAAAGATTATTTTTTATTATTGCGCAATAAAAAGTTTATGATTTTAGGTGTGATTCCTTGTCTTATGTATGCCGCATTAATTGTTTATATCGCTAACTTATCGCTATTATTTGTTAATTATTTTGGAGTCACGCAGCACGCTGTTGGTTATTACCAGGCGGCTATTATGTTTGCATTTTTGCTGTTTAGCTTTATTGCTGCAATGCTGTTAAAAAAACTGTCGATTCAAGTCTCGCAGCGTTTTGGTTTGCTGATTACCGTTATTGCCAGCCTTATTTTATTTGCATTAAATTTTATTCAGCCAAAAAGCGCGCCTTATATTACTGTGGCAATGATAATATTCAGCGCTGGCTCAGCAATCGCTTTAGGCCCGTTTATTTCACAAGCATTAAACAGCTACCCAGAACTGCGTGGTACATCATCCGCATTGCTAGGTGCAATTCGCTTATTGCTATCCTCGGTTGTTGTGGCTTTTGCTGGGCAATTATTTAATGGCACGTTGATGCCTATTGCGGCGATTATTTTGTTGTTGTCGTTAGTGAGCGTGGTCTTATATATAGTGCTAGGACGCACCTGCTAATTGTCCCAATAGCATCGTTAACTCATTGATTTTAAAAGCACGCAGTCCTAGGTCGGTCCAGCTGGTGTCTCATTTAATGAATTCAATGGCGTTGTTGAATAAATAGCTGCATCCGCGGCGACTTTGCTCTTTGAAAACAGAT
>CAYXLV010000339.1:0-2490 GCA_964465995.1 uncultured Coxiellaceae bacterium
AGTGTTGAATACTGGGTTGCGCTAGTGCAACCAGGTCGCATGATGTTTGAAATTGAAGGTGTACCAGAAGAATTAGCACGTGAAGCATTTGCACGTGCGGCAGCGAAGTTGCCTGTTGGTACGGCATTTGTTAGCAGAGAGATAATGTAATGACTGCAGAAGAGTTAAGACAAAAGTCAGCAACAGAGCTGAACCACGAATTGCTTGATTTATTGCGTGAACAATTCAATTTGCGCATGCAAAAAGGTATGGGTGAGTCTCCACGTTCTCATCTCTATAAAAAAGTACGCCGTGAAATCGCCCGTGTAAAAACGATTTTAACGGAGAAAGAGAGGAGCGCTAAAGCATGAGTGATCAAAAAACATCAGCGGCTCGCACCTTAATGGGCAGTGTTGTCAGTGCAAAAATGGATAAGAGTATTGTCGTATTAGTAGAACGTTACGTTAAGCATCCGAAGTACGGAAAGTTTATTCGTCGCTCTACGAAAATACACGCTCATGATGAAGCGAACAAAGCTGCGTTAGGCGATGTAGTCATTATTGAAGAGTGTCGTCCGATTTCAAAAACGAAATCTTGGACATTGACTGAAATTAAAGAAACAGCGGAAAAACAGTAAAACCGTGTAACTGTAACTGGTCTTCTGCGTGATCAGAAGATGATGAAAAAGTAGTTGGAGTAATAAAATGATTCAAACTGAATCAGTTGTAGATGTAGCCGATAATAGCGGCGCGCGCCGGGTACAATGTATCAAGGTGCTAGGTGGTTCAAAACGCCGCTACGCAAGTGTTGGCGATGTGATCAAGGTCAGCATCAAAGAAGCTATCCCGCGCGGTAAAGTGAAAAAAGGCGATGTCATGAATGCCGTTGTAGTACGCACCAAAAAAGGTGTACGACGTGATGATGGTTCATTAATTCGCTTTGACTCAAACGCGGTCGTTATTTTGAATGCGCAAATGCAACCTATTGGAACACGTATTTTCGGGCCCGTGACACGTGAATTACGTACAGCGAAGTTTATGAAAATTATTTCGTTAGCACTCGAAGTATTATAAAGAGGCATAGAAATGAACAAGATAAAAGTTGATGACACAGTTATCGTAATTACTGGTAAAGACAAAAACCGCACTGGTAAGGTGCTGAAGTTTACTGGTAAAGACCGTGTAATCGTGGAAGGCGTAAACATTGTTAAAAAACACATGCGTCCTAATCCACAGAAGAATATTGAAGGCGGTATCGTTGAACGTGAAGCGGGTATTCATATTTCGAATATCGCTTTATTAAACCCAACGACCAACAAAGCGGAACGCGTCGGATTTAAAACCTTGGAAGATGGAAAGAAAGTTCGAGTGTTTAAATCAAGCGGTGAAGTGGTCGATATTTAAAACTCACTGGATTAACAGATTAAATAGGTAAAACAATGGCAGCACTAAAACAGTTGTACAAAGAAAAAATCGTCCCAGAATTGCATAAGCAATTTGGATATGAAAGCGTGATGCAAGTGCCTAAAATCACCAAGATTACCTTAAATATGGGCTTAGGTGAGGCAGTCGGCGATAAAAAGATTATTAATAATGCCGTGGAAGATCTAGCAAAAATCTCCGGTCAAAAACCTATCGTGACCATGGCTAGAAAATCTATCGCTGGTTTCAAAATCCGTGAAGGCTGGCCGATTGGTTGCAAAGTGACTTTACGTCATGCCCATATGTATGAATTTTTACAACGCTTTATTTCAGTCACAGCACCACGTATTCGTGACTTCCGTGGCTTTAATAAAAAATCATTTGATGGTCGAGGCAATTACAGCTTAGGTATTAAAGAGCAAATTGTATTCCCAGAAATTGATTACGATAAGATTGACGCTATTCGTGGTTTGGATATCACGATCACAACCACTGCGAAAACTGATGATGAAGCACGTGCGTTGTTAAAAGCATTTGGATTTCCATTAAAAGACTGAGGTGTTATTCATGGCGAAATTGAGTTCAATTCACCGTAACAAAAAAAGAATGAAAATTGTGCAGGGCGCTAAGTTAATGCGTGATAAATTGCGCAAGATGATTAAGAAAGACGAAGACAATCGTGAAGAAGCAGTGGTTAAATTGCAAAAACGTCGTCGCAATGAATCGCCGATTCGTGTACGTAATCGTTGCCAATCCTGTGGTCGTCCTCGTGGAACGCTGCGTAAATTTGGTTTATGTCGCATCTGTTTGCGTAAAGCAGTGATGCGTGGTGATGTCCCTGGCGTTAGAAAAGCCAGCTGGTAATTTAAAGTAACAGAGAGTCAAACGAATGAGTTTACAAGATCCAATCGCTGATATGTTTACCCAAATCCGAAACGGGCAAGCTGTCGCTAAAAAGCACGTTACATTTCAAAGCTCTAATATGAAGCTTGCGATTGCAACGCTTTTAAAGCAACAAGGTTACATTCTCGACTGCCAAGTCGTTGGTGAAGAAAAAAAGCCCAATCTAGAAATCACCTTAAAGTATTAT
>CAYXLV010000340.1:0-2483 GCA_964465995.1 uncultured Coxiellaceae bacterium
TTTTTCAGCATAGTTTGTCAAAATATCATCAAGCTCGGGGGTACCGTGTCGATCTTTAGGCTGCATAATTGGTTTCCTGCTGGTCATTAGTCTTACCAGCAGTCTAGCAACGTGAGATTAAGGATTTATTAAAACAAAAATTTAATGCGCTGTTTATAATGTATAACTTAAGAACAAAAATACAAGCATGGCTGCTCTATATTTAAGCAGTTACCACATCAAAAAAATCACCCGCAATATCTAAATCAAACTGCGCGTCTAACTCACGCACACACGTGGGGCTCGTGACATTAATTTCAGTCAAGTAATCACCGATCACATCAAGACCTACAAACAACAAACCTTTTTCGCGCAAAGTGGGTCCAACTTGTTCACAGATCCAGCGATCACGATCCGTGAGTTCACGACCTTCGCCGATACCACCCGCCGCTAAATTACCACGGAAATCACCACCTCTTGGAATACGTGCAAGCGCATAAGGAGCCGGCTCGCCATTAATTAATAAAATGCGTTTGTCGCCATTGACAATTTCTGGAATAAAACGTTGCGCCATGACTAAGCGTTGATTGTTATGGGTGATGGTTTCTAAAATAACATTCAAATTGGGATCATCAACATGAGCACGAAAAATTGATGCGCCACCCATGCCATGCAACGGTTTCACGACAACTTCACCTTCAGCGATAACAAATTCTTTTAGCGCGGCTATCTGTGAAGTAATCAGTGTTTTAGGACAGCATTGTGGAAACCAAGCCGTAAAAAGTTTTTCATTAGCATCGCGCAAACTGCTAGGTTTATTAATCACCCACAAACCTTGCGCTTCGGCTTGTTCAAGTAAATAAGTTAGGTAGTAATAATCCATATTAATTGGCGGATCTTTACGCATTAGTAAAATATCTAAATCCACCAGCGGTTGCTCAATCACATCATCTAACTGATACCAAGCAGTAGGATCATCGTTAACGCTAATCCTTGCCATGCGCCCCCAAACAATACCGTCTTGCAGCCAAATAGCATTGGGTTCGATATAGTAATTTTCAAAACCGCGCGCTTGTGCGGCCAGCAGCAACGCAAATGATGTGTCTTTATGCACTTTGATAGCAGCGATCGAATCCATTATCACGCCAAGCTTTATCAATGTATTAACCTCTTTCGAAAAAAGCCAACTCTCTAGCAGCGGCTAGCAATGCTAAGCGTGCCACTACGCCGTAAATATAATGTTGTCCAGCGGGTGTGTCAGCTTGTTCGGCTGGCACATTGCACGGATCTGAAAATGGCAACGGATGAAAATTCATGCCCGGTGCATTTAAATTTTCATCAGGTCCTTTACTATCATGCACGCGATAAAAACCGCCGACCACACAGCGCCCAATCATATAAACCACTGGCTCAGCAATACTATTTTGCGCACCTACTTTTTCAAACGTATAAACACCTTCTTGGATAATGGCTTTGGTCACCGTTGCGCCGCCTTTTAAGGTCGACATGCGTGTGCGTTGTTTGCGATTTAATTCAGCTAACTCTTTGGGATCACGAATCATCATCACTGCCATGCCATAAGTACCACGATCAGCTTTGATAACGAGAAAAGGTTTTTGGGGAATTTTATATTCGGCGTATTTTTGATGCAGTTGTTTGAATAAACTTTCGGCGCGCTCTGTTAAACAAGCTTGACCTTGGCGATTCATAAAATCCACTTCTGGGCAGCGATCAAACCAAGGTAATAATAACCATTCATCAAAATCTAATAACTTTGCAAAATCCTGCACCACTTCTTTATAGTATTTAAAATGTTCGGACTTTAAACGAGTTGACCAACCCAGCTGCACTGATGGCATAATTTTTTGGCTAACTTCTTTAAAAATATCTGGCACACCCGCGGATAAATCATTATTTAAAATAATGCAACACGGAAAAAAGTTATCGACACCAATACGATCACCTTCGCGCTTTAATGGCTCAACGGTTATCGTGCGACCAGACGGCAAGCTGAAATCTTGGGCGGATGTAATCGATTCTGCCAACGTGCCAATACGCACTTCAAAACCCGCTTTACTCAGTATTTCATGCAGCATAGCAACATTTTCAAAATAAAAGATATTGCGCGTATGACTTTCTGGGATCAATAACAAGCGTGTGACATCAGGACAAATCTCGGCTATAGTGGCTTGCACTGCCTGCACGTATAACGGCATAAATTCTGGGTTTAAGTTATTGAAACCCGCAGGAAAAATATTGGTATCAACCGGTGCCAATTTGTAACCAGCGTTACGCAAATCAACGGAACCATACAACGGCGGACGAGTTTCTTGCCACTGCTGCCGAAACCAAGTTTCAACAGCAACCTGCTGCTCCAAAAGTTTATTGGCAAGAGAGAGCAAAGGTTCAGAAAAGTGATTCATAAATGGTATTTCTAATTGATTAGGACGTTATGAAAACAAAAACGGTATAAAGTTAGCATGAATTCCTGGACAGGTAAATTA
>CAYXLV010000341.1:0-2479 GCA_964465995.1 uncultured Coxiellaceae bacterium
TTGTAATCGTTACTATTCTAGAGACAAATACATCGGCTCAGATCTTTGACCGGGGCGTTGTTTGTCATTCTGTCTGGGGCTAATCAGCAGAGATAAGGTTAGGACACGAGGCGACAACATTGCGATCGCCACAGGGCCTGCACCAACAAATCCAATCGCACAGGCTTCGTAATGTAATCATCCATACCAGCGTCTAAACAAGCCAACCGGTCATGTTGCATGGCGTTGGCCGTTAGGGCAATCACATAGGGATGCGGCTCCAAGTTCAATTTAATTAATGCCTCGGTGGCTTCTAAACCATCCATTTCAGGCATTTGAATATCCATCAAAATCACATCATAGACTTGCCTTTGCACTGCCTCTAGCACTTCTAAGCCATTATTAACAATATCAACCTGATAACCGAGATTTTTTAGGATTTTTGCAACGACCTTTTGATTCGTCAAGTTATCTTCTGCCAAGAGAATATGCAGGGGAAGTTTCGTCGCCAAATCTCGATCAAAGACAAATAAAGGATTTTTGCCTTTCCCCAGGGAATCGCTGGGTTTATTGACGACTTCCGCACAGATCATAAACTCAAATTTACTGCCGATTCCCGGCTGACTTGTCACTAAGATTTTGCCTCCCATCATCCGCACAATTTCTTGACTGATGGCAAGTCCCAAGCCAGTGCCTTGGGTTTTGAATTTGGCTTTGCCAGTTTGTTCAAAAGGCAGAAAAATTAAGTTAAGTTTATCGGTTTCAATGCCAATTCCAGTATCTTCAACTTCAAAATTGAGCAATGTATAAGTCTCACCCAAATCAGGGAAAGAATGAAGCCTTACCCGAAAAACAATTTGGCCCTTTTCTGTAAATTTTGCTGCATTATGTAAAAGATTCAACAGCACTTGTTTGAGCTTTTTTTCATCGACACTCACTACCGCTGGCAACTTTGGGGGGAATTCACAAATAAATTCAATGGCATCGGTATTAATTTGCGCTTGAATAATTCCCTTAATCCCCTGGAGAAATTTGGGAAAGTCCACTTCTTGAAAATGAAGTTCAACTCTTCCGGCTTCGATGCGAGAAATATCAAGGATATCTTCAATGAGATGCAGTAAATGAACTCCAGAATCACTAATAGTCTGCAAATCCCCCCGTTCATATTCATCTAAATTATCAGAATCCTTGAGCAGTTCCACTAACCCTAAAATGGCATTTAAAGGAGTGCGTAGCTCATGGCTCATACTAGACAGGAACTTTGTCTTAGTGCGGTTGGCATTTTCTGCTGCTTGTTTCGCTTCAATGAGTTCTAAATTTTGTTGCTCTAATAAAAAAGCATTTTCTTTGAGAATCACCTTACTTTGTTCAAGTTGTGATGATTTTTCTTGGAGGTGAATTTTAGACTGGCGCAAATTGTTAAAGGCTTCTTTTTTTTCTCGTAAAGTCGCCATTAAGCTCAAATTTGTCACCACGATTACCACCGTGAATAACTGCAAGCGTAGTAAGGATTCATTGATATCTTCACTGGCAAAGGAACCCAACCCCCGCACAGTCCCTAATACCGCTAACATTGTGACGACGGCAATGAGATTAGTCGCTCCAAATTGACCAAAACGAATCACTGCCCATACCAAACAGGGGATGAGCATATATTCCAAATGGAGATCTTGGGAAAAGGAAATATAACTAATTAATAGAATAATTGCGAATAGGCTTAGGATTTCAATAAATCTTGTTTCAAGTAAAAATATCCAAAGCAATTTATAGGGTCTTTTATAATACCGATTGGAGATAATAATTGTTTTTTGAATCAGACGATTTAAGGTTTGTGATTGAAATAGCTCATACCAACTAATTAGGGCCGGGGTAAAAATGTAGATTCCAGAAACGTTAGAGATCCACCAAGTCAACCAAGATTCGCCAAAGTTTGCCCAGGTGACTGTGTTACCAAGGGCGAGGGCAAATACGCCAGCTGTGGCATTGATTGCCGGCGTTAATGTTCCAATGATCAACAGAAATATACAAAGATCATCGAGCTTTTTGAGGGGGTTTTTGCGATGAATTTTAGTATCTAATAAGTATTTTCCCAGGCCCATGCCGCCTGTGGTGCCTAGGGCGATCGCCAATACCTGCACGACTGAAGTGAGAGCCTGATTGAGATTTCCCCCCTGAAAAAAAGCCCAAATGTTCGCCAGGAAAGAACCCAAAAATACCCCTGGCAACACTTGATAGCCATAAATAAATGTTGCTGCCAGGGCAATACCATCTGGGGGCCATACAGGGGTAACGGATTGGGGGGTCGAAGCAACCTGGCGCGAAATTTCTGCGGTTCCGTAATAGGCTAAGGCGAGCAGAACAGTGAGGATAAACCGTCGGGATAGTTTCAAGGGCGGTTGCGGGAAATGGAACATGACGATCCTGATGGAACTTGGACAGATTCTGGCGAATGAATCACAACTAATGACCGTGAATGGAATCGGGAAATGTCAACTGGCAA
>CAYXLV010000342.1:0-2475 GCA_964465995.1 uncultured Coxiellaceae bacterium
TTCTTAATATGAATGCGCCCACCAATCGGAATTTGAATCCGGGTTTGCCCATCAAAGCTAACATAAGGCGCTGTTTCATTATGATCGCTAATTAATATTTCCACTTTGCTTTTCCCATCAACCACAATAGGACGACTGCTTAACGTGTGTGGAAACATCGGTACTAACACCAGCGCGTCTAATTGCGGATGTAGAATAGGCCCGCCGCCAGATAATGCATAAGCCGTCGAACCCGTCGGTGTGGCAACAATTAAACCATCAGCACGCTGACTACAAACAAACTGACCGTTAATATACGTTTCAAACTCAATCATCTGCGCCGTATCACCGGGCAATAACACCACATCATTCAAAGCAATATCACGGTGAATAATTTTTTTCTTATCGCGCAATTCAGCTTTTAGCATAAAGCGTTTTTCTTGCTGATAATTACCACCCAATACATCACCAATTTTTTCTAAATGATCCGGACGAATATCTGTTAAAAATCCCAAACGTCCACGATTAATGCCTAACACCGGTAAATCATTATCCAACGCAATATGCGCAGCATTTAACAAACTACCATCACCACCAACTACAATAATAAGGTCGCATTTTTCAGGAATTTTTTGATTTTTAACAATGGGAGCGGAAAGATCGGGGATCATGCTGGCAGTATTTTCTTCGACAATAAACGTTACTTTTTGCTGCGCTAGATAGTCGCATAACGATGCTAAGGTATCTGCTACGCCGGCGACTCCTGGGCGGCCAATTAGCAAGATATGATTAAAGGCTTGTTTACCCATAAATTGATCAATCCTGATGCAGTTTGTTGGCAACAGGATAGCAGTTTTTCGAATTTGGCGATAGTTGCGGTACTCTAAATGTCTTGTCTAAATTTCGCCATGCCACTTTGCCCAAACCATCCCCAAATATTCATGCAAAGCAATATCGGTATAAACAAGATTGGTGGAGCTGGGTATATATCGTTTCCAAGCACTGCGCCAACGATGTGCTAAAAATTGTGTCGGCGCCGGAATCGGTTGCATGCCTTGTTTTTTAAATAAAGCCATCGCGCGTGGCATGTGGGTTGCTGAAGTCACTAAAATAAATTTTTGTTGAGCGACAATGGATTTTAAATAAAGCGCTTCATGATAGGTATCCACCGAACCATTCTCTAAAATAATTTGCTGTGGGTTAACACCTAAATCAACGGCAGTATTTTTTAATACCCCGGCTTCACTTTCAGCACGAAAAACTCGACCGCCCGATAAAATTAATTTTACAGCAATGCCTTTTTGTTCCAGTTGTCGATACAAACGCACTGCTTCCACCAGGCGTGCCAACGATGCAGAGTTTAAGTGGGTGTTAGCAGGGTATTCTTTTTTGCCACCCAATCCACCACCTAACACCACAATGGCAGTCACATCTGTTGGTGCAATTGCTAAGGCTTGATAACGAGATTCCAATTGGGAAAGTAAATAACGAGGGAAACAGTTGGTGCCAAAGACAAATAAAATAACAATCGCGAACGCTAAACAGCTGATGCTAGTTTTACGTAATCGTTTTAAGAGTAAAAAAATTAATGCTAATAAGAGTAATAATACACTGATTGGTAAAGGCAGTACGAATGACGCAATCAGTTTTTTCCAAAAGAACGGGTCCATCTTAGCGCAGCTCCTCCCACTTCCATCGACAAGACACCCTTGAACTTTAACGAGGAAACTATATATTAGCAATACACAATCGGAGGCATAAATGAGTAAAAAACCAAAAGAATCAACGAATAAGTGGCAAAAAATAGCTGAAGAAGCTGCCACTGAAGAAGAATTATCCAAGCAAGAAGCAACCCCAGCAACCGAAACCGAGGCTGAAGCCGAGCCCGCCCCTGAAGCTGATAGCATCGAATTTCCATCCCGCAGCAAGCTAGAAGATCAACTGACCGCCATGGAAAAAAAAGTGGATGAGTATAAGAATCTGCATTTGCGCACCCAAGCTGAAATGGAAAACCTCCGCCGTCGCACCGAACGCGATATCACCAATGCCCATAAATTTGGCACCGAAAAACTACTTTCTGAATTACTTCCTGTTGTTGATAGCCTCTACCATGGTTTACAAGGTGAAGTGGCTGATGATCCACATGTGAAATCGATGCGTGAAGGCATGAACTTAACCCTCGATCTTTTAATTAAAACCTTGCAAAAGTTTGGCGTGGAAGTGCTTGAGCCTGCTAAAGGGGATGCCTTTAATCCAGACTTGCACGAAGCCATTTCTATGCAGCCAGATCCAGATGCGCCATCCAAGACCATTCTGCAAGTGGTGCAAAAAGGCTATCGCCTCAATGGCCGCGTATTACGTGCTGCGATGGTGATTGTGGCGCAATAGCAAATTGACCCTTGAAATTTGTGGCACTGTCCCCACATTAGTAGCAAAGGCGAGCGTTGCCGCTATAAAATGGCAGCCAACACTTTAACTTATTGATATAAATAATAT
>CAYXLV010000343.1:0-2472 GCA_964465995.1 uncultured Coxiellaceae bacterium
TACAAGCTTCATTTTTAAATTAATATGCAACACTTAACAAGCTAAATTCACAAAAAAATAATTTTAAATTTGCTTTCTTAACTTGCAGGTAAAAATTAAATAGCGGAGTGACGAAGATTAATGTGATAAGCGATGCAGATTAATGCAATCAATGTTTTTAGTTTTGAGGGCATTTTTTTATCGCCAGCGTGTGGATACTGATGCGGTTTTTTCGAAGAATTCAATAAGTTAGCGACCTTTTTGCTTTCTAAATGCTCTTAGCCCAGAAGGACTACGCTGCGGCAAATTATTTACGTTTATAATCAAAATGATCGATAAAAAATTCACCACAAGGAGCACGCAATGTTTAGTAAAACCCTCGAGGTGACGTTGCAGCATGCATTATCAGAAGCTAAGTCACATTCGCATGAGTTTTTAACTATTGAGCACTTACTACTCGCCCTACTCGATAATCCTGAAGTCAATGAAATCTTAACGGCCTGCGGCGCGAATGTTGAACGATTACGTATGGACCTGACTTTATTTATTAATGAAAACACTTCGCGATTTCCAGACAATACTGATAAAGATATTATTCCAACCTTAAGTTTCCAACGCGTACTGCAAAATGCTATTGCGCATGTTGCTATTAACCGCAGTGATGAAATTAATGGTGTGCATGTTTTGATTGCCATGTTTGATGAATACGACAGTCAAGCGGTTATTTTTCTGGCTCAAGAAACTGTGACTCAAAAACATGTGACTAATTATGTCAGCCAAGGTATTACCAAGCCTGAAAAAAATTATGAATTTGGTATTAGTGAAGAACAATTTTCCGATATGCATTTTGATCAAGATGCGGCGTTTGAAGAAACATCATACATAGAAAAATATGCCATAAACCTTAATGAGCGTGCACGCGCTGGCAAAATGGATCCCCTTATTGGACGCCAAGAAGAAGTGATGCGCACTATTCAAATTTTATGCCGTCGCCATAAAAATAACCCTATTTTAGTTGGTGAAGCCGGTGTTGGTAAAACAGCTATCGCTGATGGATTGGCACAAGCGATTGTTAATGGTGAAGTACCTGAGGTTTTACAAAACAGTACGATTTTTGCTTTAGATATGGGTGCGTTGGTGGCAGGCACTAAATACCGCGGGGATTTTGAAAAACGTTTTTCTCAGGTGATGAAAGAGCTAAATAGTCAGAGCAGTGCCATTGTTTTTATTGATGAGATACATAATATTGTTGGCGCAGGTGCAACTACTGGCGGCACAATGGATGCGTCTAATTTATTAAAACCATTGCTTAGCTCAAACGCACTGCATTGCATAGGCGCAACCACTTATGACGAATATCGGCAGTACTTTGCAAAAGATCAAGCACTGTCACGCCGTTTTCAAAAAGTGGATATCACCGAACCATCCCATGAAGATACGTTTCAAATTTTATGCGGTCTTAAATCGCGTTTTGAAGAGCATCATCAGGTGACTTATAGTGATTGTGCATTACGCCGGGCTATTCATTTAAGCGAAAGATATTTACCCGATCGACATTTACCTGATAAAGCGATTGATATTATTGACGAGGTGGGTGCGAAAGAGCAATTGCACTCTGATTCAACAACTGCAACACCTATTACTGCCGCACAAGTAGATACTGTTTTTGCAAGCATGGCAAAAATACCAGTCGACCAGCTTAGTCAATCAAACAAAGAACTCTTGAAAAACCTTCCCAAAACGCTTATGGCACAAGTGTTTGATCAAAATCACGCAATTACCATGTTAACTGATGCATTAAAACTTGCGCATTCGGGTTTAAGTAATCCTGATAAGCCGATTGGTTCTTTTTTAATGACTGGGCCAACTGGCGTTGGTAAGACTGAAGTGACTCGACAATTAGCGCAACAACTTGGCGTTGAACTGGTGCGTTTTGATATGTCGGAATATATGGAGTCACATTCGGTAGCACGTCTTATTGGCTCACCGCCTGGCTATGTGGGTTATGAGCAAGGTGGGTTGTTGGTTGAAAAAATAATAAAACATCCGCATTGCATTTTATTGCTTGATGAAATTGAAAAAGCGCATCCGGATATTTTTAATATCTTATTACAGGTGATGGATTATGGACGTCTAACTGACAACAATGGCCGCAAAGCGGATTTCAAGCAAGTGATTATTGTGATGACCACAAATGCGGGCGCAGCAGAGTCTGAGAAAAACAGTATTGGCTTTCATCATGATAATCACATCGCAGATAGTCACGCCGCACTCAATCGCCTTTTTGCACCTGAATTTCGTAATCGACTTGATGCTATTATTCAATTCCAACATTTGGAACCGAGCACTATTGATAAAATTGTTGATAAATATTTGAGTGAGCTTTTAGAACAATTAACAGCAAAAAATATTAATATGAAAATTACTAATGCTGCTAAACGCTGGCTGGCGACTAATGGTTATAATCGACAAATGGGCGCTCGTGCTATGGAA
>CAYXLV010000344.1:0-2456 GCA_964465995.1 uncultured Coxiellaceae bacterium
GGTTGGAGATACAATAAAAGGGTCATTTTTTATAAATTCATTTTCAATAAAAAATTCTTGAAAGTCTGGCATATTACAAAAATTGATATAGCTATGGTCATCTCCAATTCGTTTATAAGAAAAATAGGGAATACCTAGCAATTCTTGTAATGGTTGGGTAATTTTTTTAATTTTTTGGAAATGGTGGCTGCATATGTAGTCATGCATTTCAATCAATTGTTTTTTAGTATTCATATTTTTACCATATTGATTGCCATTAAGTGATGTGCTGGTGATTCTAACAGTTTTCTTTAGAAATACTAAAGTATTTTTTAGTTAGCCATGGTGCATAGTATATGCGACACATTAATTGATTTTTTTTGATGATCAGCATAGACTCCCAAAAAATTATCAATAGGGAGATAAATTGATGTTGATGGGTGAATATATTTGGCAGAATGGTGAGTTTAAATCTTGGCAAGATGCGACAGTGCATGTGCTAACCCACTCATTGCATCATGGTACAGCAGCAATTGAAGGTATACGTTTTTACAAAGTTGATGGTGGTGCTGCTATTTATAGGCTGCAAGATCACCTGGATCGTCTATATTTTTCTGCAAAAGTACTTGGCATGGAAGTTTCTATTGCAAAAAATGAGTTAGCGAAAAATATTTGCCAGTTAATTCTGAAAAATCAATTACAAGAAGGTTATATTCGACCACTTATCTACTATGGTGCGGGTGGTATGCGAATTTCTGCCGATGATAATCCAGTTGAAGTGGTTATTGCAACATGGCCATGGGGTAAGTATTTAGATCATGATGCAGTTGATGTTAAGGTAAGTCGGTTTTGTCATGTTGATTCTAGGTCTGGTGTGCCTGGAGCAAAATTGACAGGTAGTTATGTGAATGGGTTGGTTGCTTCTTTAGAAATTAGAAATACCCATTATCACGAGGTATTAATGTTGGATACGAATGGATTTATTACCGAGGGTGTAGGCGAGAATATTTTTTTAGTAAAAAATCGTTGTTTGTATACGCCTGATGAAGGTATTTTGCCAGGGATTACTCGTGATACAGTTTGTCAGCTTGCTGATGATTTTAACTTTGATGTTGTGAAAAAAAAATTAACATTGCACGATGTTTTTAATGCTGATGAAGCTTTTTTTACTGGTACGGCTGTTGAGGTAGTGCCTATTAAAACAATTGATGATCAAAAGATAGGAGAGTGTAATACTTATCCTGTTGCTAGTTTTTTTAAAGCAGAATACCAAAAATTAATTCGAGGTCAAAACTCAAAGTATTCACAGCACTTAACTTTAGTATCTTTTTTGAGCACGCCTAAGTAATTTTACTAATCGACACTTAAAAAAACACCATGCTAGACTTCGCGGCAGATATTGGTTCAACACATTGGGCCTGAATCTGAAAAATTTTAAACCGGGAGTTAGTGCTATGGATTGTCCAACAAGTTTTTTAGCGCAAGACATTGCTGGTAAAGCAATCTTGTTTGAAATAGGTAGTCGAGTCGGCATTTTGGAGCATCTTGAGGATTCTGAAACAGTCTCACCTGATTTGCTCGCAGATAATTTGAAGCTTGATTATGATTTTTTAGAAACATACTTAAATATTTTTGAAAGTCTGGGTTTAGTAACGAAGTTACCCGCCAACGATGCGGATGTAAAAAAATATCAGAAGACCCAAAATTACCATATCGAAAGAAATAAAATAGGCTATATAGCATGGGGGATGATTTCTTGTGCGCCATTAATAACAAATGCAGATAAGTTTGTTTCTGATTTTGATACGGCTATTAAAGCTTATCAACGATGTGGTGAGCATGTTGCGTTAACCTCTAAATGGATGGGTGCGAAGGATTTTTATCCGCATGCATTAGAAGTTATTTTAAAAACAAAACCTAAAAAAATAGTAGATTTGGGCAGTGGTACTTGTGGTTTATTAATCAAGTTAACCGAAGAGGTGCCAGGTCTAAACGGGATTGGAGTTGATATTTCCAAAGATGCCTGTGATAAAGCGCGTGATCATATTGCAAGTCTTAAACTGCAAGATCAGATTGAGGTTATTCAAGCACCTATTCAAGAGCTTGTAAATCAATCTACTGTCTTTGAAAATGCCGATATCGTGCATGCTGGCTTTGTGTTTCATGATTTGATGCCGGATCATGAGGAAGAGCTAAATCAACTGTTAGCCTGTATTAGCCGGGTATCGCCCGGAGTGACTTTATTGGTTGTTGATGCAGTACCATTTTCACAAAATGATAATGAAAGAGCATTTTCTAGTGCTTTTAGTTTTTTACATAAATATTTTATGGGCAGACAGTTGCAATCGGAATCTGTTTGGACAGAGAAACTCAAAAAAAATGGTTTTAGTAATGTTAAAGTCGAGCCGCTGGGTATTTCTGGTGGGCGAATTTTTATTGCTAAAACAAAATAATTTAATAATTTTAATTCATAGGAG
>CAYXLV010000345.1:0-2456 GCA_964465995.1 uncultured Coxiellaceae bacterium
ATTTCATTCCATGAATTTTATCCAAGATTTTCTTTTTTCACATGCGCAGTCTTTGCTGGGAGAAATACAACGATATTTGCCAAGTGACTTTAATGAGCAAACTCTTGCTGCTCAATATGACATAATACAAAGACTCGACGTTTTGAATGTTGGGTTATCGTTTTCAAGAATTAAAAAAACTTTTTCTGAAATAGTTGATGCTCGAGATTGGCCAACGTTGTCAGTTTTAAGTCGTTCTATTTTGAGTATGTTACTTGAATTTATTCCGGAGGGTTCAGTTAAGCAGGTTTTATCAAGTCCAATTGTGTTTATCGATTTTTATACGTTAAAAGACGTGCTTGCTTCCGTGTTCGGTATGCGTGAGCAATATCAAACATTGGCAACTTTTGTCAGCGATATCAATTTTCTTAATGTTTTTTATGCTTTTTCAAGAGCGGGTATCGGTGGCTTTAATCTTTTGAACCAAGTTTACTATAAAGTCAGTGGCCAATTTATTGAGCATCCTGCATTGTTGTTTGGCAGTGCATTATCTAAGGGAATTTTAAAAAATAGAGTTTTGCCTTTTTATACAAGCCTGCATTTGGGTAAGCAGCTAGCAAAATACTATGTTGGGGTGCCCGCATCAATTAGTGCATCCAAATTAGCGCCGTATGTTTTACCGAGGTTGCCTAGTTTTTTGGGCTCTATGGCGGGACTTAACTCCTGGATTTCAAAAAAGTTTATTATCAATTATATTCCTACGCAATCAATGTTTGCCCTAATGAGTTATTTGCCATATGCCTCACTAGGGCTGAAAGCCATTGGAGCTATGCAGTTCGCTTTTGATGTGCTTCATTACTACTATATCGACCCAGTCAGAGCTAAAATTCTTAATGTTCAATTTAGAATTGATGAGAATAAAATTGCAGAGGCATTTAATCAATTTCTAACTTTGCCATTACCTCAATACTGGGATCTTGAGGGCAGTGTTTTTTATAAAGCGTTAAGTTATATCGCTGATCTTGAAGGTGCAAATAAAGAAATCTACGATGCATGGACTCAATATCTTTTTATTAAATCCAGATTGGCAGCTCTAACGGGTAACTATTTCAAGGCTTCTTATCATGACGTTTGTTCGTTTATTCAAGATTTTGTAAATGTGGAGCAAGGTGAATCTAAAGTATTAAATCAGTTCTATGATATAGCGTTGCAACTACTTGCTTCACGTCCGGAAAAATTTTTCGATACGGAGGTTGATTTATTCGAGCAACAGCTACAAGCAGATACTCGGTTAGCACCTGATGCCAAAGCAGAATTGAGTGCGAGATTTTATCTGGAGCAACGTCATGATTTAGTAAAATCGTCTGAGTATATAAAATATGCAGTCAGTATTAAACCAGATGAGCCGAGGTATCAGTACTGTGAGCAATATATTGCTTATATGCGCGCAAGAACTGAAATGTTTAAAATTGATTTAATGGGTACGGGTGTTACAAATTTCTTATTGCCTTGGGTGGAGGGATGTATTCCAAACCAGAAATCTGCAGTAAAGCGTTGGCTATCGGCTGCAAATCCTATGCTCTATTTGTTTCGCGATCTACAGTTGCAGGCTTATTCTATTTATCAACGAAAAACCTTTCAATTGATGGAGCAGTATCAGAAACTTGCGATCATTGAGCAAGAGCTTACTCGTGCTGTTAAGGATCATTCTGCTAATTCATCCTGGTTCGATGGTTTATATTCGTATTTTAGTGGTAACGCTAACGAAGTGGAGCTTGGTGACTTCAAGTCAAGAAGGGCTGTCTGTGAGGATCAAATTAGGAAAATTAAAAACCACAATTATATGGAGGATATTTTATTTAATCCGCACTTCCATCTACGTATAGTGAATCAGGTGCTATCATTTGTTTCTCACTTTGTTGGTCCAGAAAATCTTGAGCTTTTTCTTACACTAAACAGTGCGCAAGTGGGGCTGGCTGCTTATTTTGCTTGTCAGCTTTTAGCTAATTCAGCTAATGAGATTGCAAGCACTGGCGTACAAGTGGATTTTCTGTTGGTTAATGGTTACTTTGCATTTAATTATCTTTTGCAGGCAGTGTCTAAATCAATGCCGATTTATTTGTATTTTTATCAAAAATCTTACGCAAGGCAGCCAAGTAATTTTGGTGTGAATCTCTATCAAAGAACTTTGCGATATATTAATGAGAGTCGTCTTTATTCTTATTTTGGGAATGGGATTTTATTTTATAGTCTTTATCAAAGTTACCCTGATTATCAGATGATTTTGAAATTTATTACACCGACTGCAGTTTCTAATGCTTTGCAAACAGGGTTGACTAACTTACGTGCCCCCCTCGAAAGCGTGGACTGGAATAGTAAGCTTTATGAGCACTATCGATTGTTGGAGCAACTTGATTTGCATTAAACATTGGCGCAATGCGTTAACCCTTTGTATAGTTTGTTAAGTTGTTTAAATG
>CAYXLV010000346.1:0-2441 GCA_964465995.1 uncultured Coxiellaceae bacterium
TCAACTCGCTCAATACAGTGACCTACTCGTCAAACCAAAGAAAATTTCCCCACACGTTACGCACCTCTGGAAGTTTTTTTGACGAAGCGCAAAATATCCATAATCGGCTGGGGACTTCTTCTGTCGAAAAATGGTAGAAATTTTTGGAATGTTAAAACTTTTGAGAGTAAGTTTAGCCAAAACGAGCGGCGACTATAAGAAAAATTATTACGTCGAGGAGGAGCAAATGAAATTTTCGGATTTTCAATCTTGCCTTGAAGCTCAATGGAAAGGCGATCGCTCCCCTGTTGATACCAGAGCCAAATGTGAGTGTTTAGCAATAGCCTCATTGCAGGACTTCCCATGCCGACTCAGGAACAGCCGGGGCAACAATATCATCAAGAATCTGAACAGTTTCTTTCATGCAGCCAAAAGCCGCCCGTTTTTTCTGTGGCATAGGGGAAAGAATGGCAAGTGGTGTTCCCTCATCGGTGATGATGATCGGTTTATTGCTTTGTCCCACATCAGCGATAATCTGCTGAAAATCGGGGGATAGCTGTTTTAGGGTGATTTCCATAGCAGAAGAATTAAGGTGATATCTCTAAAATAGCCCTCACTGCTGATATCTGTACGGATTCATGGGGGCGATCACTGGACGGGAATATCTCCACTGGAACCGATTGCGACTTATAAGAAACGTCGGTATAGCTTAGGTTCTAGGATTGAGTAAAATTTAATAAAAGAATATTATAAAGTCACTCTCTATCTCTTGGTTAGTTAGATAAAAGCTAAATTGGTAAGAAAATCTCAACAATGACAGAATATGAGTTTCAAATAATTAAACGACAAATAAACAAATATTTAGATGAAATTTTTATTCTTGATAATGTTCCAGAGTTACGACAGAATCAAACTACCCCTTTCAATAACGTCTCCCCTTACTGGGAAGATGATTTAGTTTGGTCAATAGCTTGCTTTATTTATAAAGAAAGCGGGCACAAAATCGAGCTTGCTCTAGCGCAGGATATTTTAAATGAGAGATTAAATCAGTACTATGCAAAAAAACTTGAAGATCATTATGTTGGTGAACAATTTTTTCTAGAAGAATTTAGTGAATTTAACAATGAAGAAAGTATTTCTAAGAGAATCAAAACACTAAAACAAGCCATAAAAAATATTAAGGAACGCATTTTGTTACTTGAACAAAACAATGAGTTTTATGTAGCAGCAAAACTAAAATTTAAAACACTAAAATCAATTGAAAAAGAGCTCAGTAAATTGGAAAACGCAATAAATAAAGCTAATCCTAGAGAAGATATCTAAGGACTAGAGAGCGCATTTGAACAGAAAGGGATGGTGATGAAAAAATATTGTTTAAAAGCCTTGTGATGACACAGCTTCGAACCCGATCATCTAGACTCTAGCAGTAGGTAATCAAGCCAGGGCCGCTACTTTTTTGTTTTTTTTAGATTGGCGATTCGAATTGAATGCCATCGTGTAAGCTGCGACTTCTATTAGTTCAGGTTCAATTTTTAACCCTTTAGCATCTCGTAACCAAATCAGAACTTCTGCAAGATGCCACAGGTCGCGTTTACCTTGGTGTACAGGAATAGGGCCGTTTTCATCAGCCATTGTCAGGTGCTGTCTAATATTCTGGCGACTACATCCGAGAATAGCAGCAATATCTGAAGCCCCGACTAAATCTGGCCCAGCCTCAATCAGTACAGCTCCGGGAATAGCGCTCTCGATATCTTTAATTGCGGACTCGACAGCTAACTCTAAAGATTCAGATTCCCGACTAAAGTCAGCTCCTATAAACCCATTACGCCCAATACCGATCATTGCATCGTCGCAGCCAGCTTCAAATAGTGCGTCTAAGTATTGCTCAGGGTTTGTATTGACACCAGGGAGCCTGAAAGATAGCTCAAAGTTATAGTATTTCATGGTTTTAGTCCTTTGTTCATTCCCTATTCTCATCACAACCATCAACCCATTTACGAATATTTCTGGCATGACCTTGAGGATTTTTCGGCGTAGACCAAATCGAATTAGCGCAAAACAGGCGATTGCGACAGCCCTTGTTTTTGGGGCATAGGAGTCTCCCCCAACAATGCCCGCCGCCTATTTCCACTCTCCAGCCGTTAGCTTCTGCGTACTCCAGCGCCGCTTCGATTTCTTTATTGGGATGTCGATTTCGATTCATGTCTTGATTCCAAGATAGGTGCTATTTTTTTACTTGTCAATCGACAAGTAAGCGGTTTTATCGAGCCACGCTATTTTCAGAGGTTACATAAAAATTAGCTCAAGCCTATCAATGACTGAACTTAAGCAAACGCCTATTACTTCAACCCCTTTACCTCCATTTCGGACAGCAGAGCCAAAATGACACAGCCTCTAACCCGGTCATTTAGCTTCTAGCAAGAGGCGATCGCCGCTGGGACATCATCGATAATTTCCTCTAA
>CAYXLV010000347.1:0-1467 GCA_964465995.1 uncultured Coxiellaceae bacterium
ACTTTTACAGGCAGATAAAAACGGTGAAACCAGTCATGTTGTGCAACAACGAGTTATTGTTGCACGCGAACGCCAACTGCAACGCTGTGGAAAATCCAATTCACAATTACCCAATGAAGCGATTGTTGAAGTCTGTGCATTAAAAAAAGCAGATCGTGATTTTTTAGATATTGCTTTAGAAAAATTAGGTTTATCCGCGCGAGCGTATCATCGCGTTCTGAAATTAGCGCGCACAATTGCAGATCTGGATGGCAGCGTGATGGTGCAACGCCAACACTTACAAGAGGCATTAAGCTATCGCAAGTTGGACTTAGCCCGTGTAAGCATTTCGCGCGACTTACAAAAAAACGCTTGATTACATGTGTATGATGTGAATACAATGTGCGCAGGAATTTTTGGGACGTAAGCTTTTTTAAGCCTTCGTAACACTCACAAGGAAAAACTACAGCGAGGTTAGTGATGCAGTTTCCAGTCGTTGTTAAACGAATTCAAGATAATCACTTTAACATTGCAGTCCCAGATTTACCTGGCTGCGAATCCGTCGGTAACTCTACCGAACAAGCCCTGCAAAATGCTGCAGATGCCATTGAAACCCACCTAGATAGCATGACCCAACACGGTGACCCCATTCCCACTCCAAGTCGTATTGAAGATCATCAAAAAGATCCGCAATTTACGGGCGGTATTTGGGCATTGGTGACCGTGGATGTTAGTCGTCATTTAGGTAAAAGTAAGCGCATTAACATTACGATTCCAGAGCGTCTGCTAAAGCAAATCGATAAATACACATCATCACATGGTGGTAATCGTTCTGCCTTTTTAGCAGAAGCCGCGTTAAATTATATTTCACGTCATCACTATCGACGTGGATCTGATTACAAAACGAATTTTGATAAATCATAATGTGATAAATAAAAAAATCCCCAAATTGTTTTGGGGATTTTTTTATACTAGAAAATGTTCTGCTGCGGGTTGGCGCATATTGTAATTGGAGCTCATGCAATAACCATAAGCACCTGTGTTAGCAATCAACAACACATCACCTTCGACGGTGTCTGGCAATAAGCGCGAATAACCTAGCGTATCTCCGGATTCGCAAATCGGTCCAACGACATTCACCATCATGGTTTTTGGCTGGCCGAGTTTTGAAAGATTAACGATCTCATGATAAGCGCCATATAAACTCGGACGGATTAACGAGTTCATACCAGTTTCAATCCCCACAAAATGCGTATCACCTTTTTGTTTAATTTGGGTAACGCGTGCGACAATCACTCCAGCACGAGCTACTAGAAAGCGACCAGGTTCCATCCAGATCCTTAATTCAGGGTAGGCAGCTTTAATCGACAGCAGTGATTCATTTAAGGTTGTTAAATCTAAAGGCTGTTGACCAGGGCGTTCCACAATACCTAAACCACCGCCTAAATTAATCGTTTTCGCATCTGGAAATTGCTCCAATAAACTGGT
>CAYXLV010000347.1:1477-2418 GCA_964465995.1 uncultured Coxiellaceae bacterium
GTTATGCCAGGTGCCGGCTTGTAAAATGCCACTGCCAGTATGCGCATGCAAACCAATCACTTTCATTTGATGTTGTTTCGCTAATGCGCTGACTTGCGCTAATTGCTCAATTGGAATGCCAAATTTAGATTCACTACCGCCCGTGTGCACATATTTGTGGTGACCCGCACCATATCCAGGATCCACTCGAATTAAGATAGCTTGTTGACTAAACAACTCTGGCCAGGCACTTAGCGGATATAAATTATCAATCGTCACATGAATTTTTAGTTGCAGTGCTTGTTGGTATTCGCTGCGTGGCGCAAAATTGGGAGTAAATAAAATCCGGTGACGTTCAATATCAGGAAACCGTTTTAACACATACTGCACTTCTTCAATCGAAACACATTCAATGCCTAGTCCTGCACGATAAAAAGTCTCTAACACTTTTGGATGCGCGTTGGCTTTCATCGCGTAATAAATCGTATCAATCGCATCACAAGCTTGTAAGCGCGTTGCCGAGTCAAGCAAGGTTGCATGATCATAAAGATACAGCGGCGCTTGTTGATTCGCTAACTGTAGAATCGTGTCTGCTTGAGTTTGCCACCAAGGTGTTGGTGATGCTGCATACTGACCAAACTCTTGCTGCCAGCTTTTACTGATATGTTGTAAACGCGGATGTTGCTCGACTAGCAAAGTATGCAATTTTTTTGCAAGCCGAGTGGCTTGGCTTTCATCGACAACAAACGTTAAATTAAGATCATTCGCCGCTTGCGACAGCAAGTGAATTTGCTGTGCTGAAAATACTTCAAACACATCACCCAGTTGATGCAAAATCGCACGAATATTTTTGCCAATTAAACTAATTGCTGCACATGGTCCAATCACCGTGGCTTTGGCAAATTGATTGAGGTCGTTGATGAGCGCATCAATATTTTGTTGTTGGTAATGATGGGTTTTAC
>CAYXLV010000348.1:0-2417 GCA_964465995.1 uncultured Coxiellaceae bacterium
AGGCGTCCTTTGGCAAGGAAAATAGTAGATATGTTTTTAAGATATATTTTTTAGTAAATGAATAGCGGTGCCCAGATTTGACCGCCATAAAATATCTAGAATATGTAGGACGTATTGCACCATTATTTACCACTATGATTCACGCCAGCGGAACCAAAAGTTCGGCACCTCACACTTAACCTAAGCAGTGGCCTTATCAGGCCACTTAAGCTGGTAAAATTGAGATTGATGACACTTCTATTTATCTAAAACATTTATTTGTTTTGCCGGCAGGTCCAGACTTGTTTCTACAGCGCTATTTTCATTATTGCTGGCAAAAAAGACCTGGTTGTTAAAGCCGGAATAATTATGCGCAATATTCTCTTGGTTGCAATTTTCATGCCTAATTTGCTTTTCAATAACAATAGATGAAGCAACATAGTTCATCAATAACATACTACCCACAGGTTGCAGGACTTCATTTTTTGCCTCGGCTAGTACAGACAATTCATCAACGACCCAAAATAAAAATAAAGAAGTTGAAAGAAATGTTTGTCTGGAATCACATCTTGAAATGGCTTCTTTTAGATCGTCCGTCAGTTGCCGTAATGAACGATAGGCGTCATTTGATGAAATTGTCTCTATTGGATCTAACTTGCCTTTTTGTTTGTCAGAGTGATCAAGCCCATCAATATATTGCAGTATGGAGTTGGCTTGAGTTTGTATTTCCTCTACTGATAATAAATGTTCATTACTGGGTTGCACAATACTATCTGACCAGGTAGTAAGGCGCTCATGCAAACTATCTATTTTTTTCTCACGAATTCTATTCCGTGCCCATTTTCTTATTTCTTCATGCGCATCGGCATACAAAATTAAATCAAGCGGACCATGTTTATCATAAGGCATCGCATTTTTCGATAAAAAAGAAACGAACTTATCGGTTGGGATATTTTCCCCTAGTGGAAATTTCAATTCTTTAATTTTTTTATGTTCTACAGTTGGTGCGCTTGTGACCGTAGATTTCCATTCTTGCAACTGCTCTGGTGTAAGTTCGCGCTGCTTTTGTGAAATAATCTCGCAGGCCTCCTCTGAGCAAAATATTTCAGAAATTTTGGTGGCAATATTTAGTGACTCACTAGATAATGCCTTGATATAACCACTTTCATCACTTCCACCGTGCAAGCCAAACAAGTAACTATTTAAATCCCCGGGATTTGAAAATGATTTTATGTATTTCTCATCCATAAACTGGCCTGGGTTATCTTCTGCGCGGTGTAATGCAATAATCATTGCACTTCTAGAAGTATTTTCTTCAGTTCTATAGCGGTGATGCACCAGTGAGCCTGCAGCAAAAACTGTCGTTAAGGGTTTTTCAGGATGCTGAACCTCAACAACAACTGGATTATTAGCATTTAATACATGCTTTTGCACATCAAACACTTGCTGAACTGTTTCGGGTTCAACAAAAATAGATCCATTTTCAGTTGACCATGCCATATGCTTATTATTTAGAAAGCAATTTCTAACACCTTTATGGGTGCCAGGTATAATCACAAAATTCTGTCCCTTGGGACCACTTGCCTTACCTTTTTCCCATTTCACTATGATTTTATATTCATCATTAAATGGGGTGTTGTCGATATGAAGCATATTATCTTGTGCTTTTACAGAAAGTGGTTCAGCATTTTTTGCTCTTGCATCCACAATTCGAATTGGGCCACCAATTTGATAGGAAATCAAAGCAACCAACAGCGGATGTAAAAAAGCGCCATTAAAATCACTATTGCTTAAAAAATCTGGGTGGTTTGCAAGGTTGACGTAAGAATGTATCCAGCTTTTATTGCCATGCTGCATTAACATCTGATCATATGTATTAACTAACCCTGAGAAACTTTTCTTATTGATTAAGTCACCAAAAATAACCGCGCCATTTTGATCCAAGCTTTCTGTCAAGTTTAAAAACTCTTTTTGTAAATGGTTGGCCTTCTCAGGACCGTCTTTACTTTGCCACTGTTGCTGCAAAGTGCTTAAAAGATCTTGGCGAAATTTATTTTTTTTATCCTGATTTTGGAGGCGTTTATAAGATTCAGGGGCTTTGATGTTGCTCGGCAGTGTGAATTCCGGCGTGATTTTTTTCTTTAAATCTGAGCGTTCCTCTATTAGCTTGTTAATTTCAGAAGCTTTGAGATCTAGATCAACTTTGATGTTTGGCATATATATTTCTCATAATTATAGTTTTAAGCAGATTTGTTTAAATTCTACACAGGAATGCTTAACAAAATCTTAAGAACACTCTTTAAATTTCCAAATTTGCTCTGCATGCTGCAAAAATCATTAACTCATTGAAATAATTTCAAAAAAATTCCATGTCAGCATGATTCGGCGTTGTTGATTAAATGGGTTTTTTTTGAAGGCGAGCGCCATCCTGTAGTCAA
>CAYXLV010000349.1:0-2408 GCA_964465995.1 uncultured Coxiellaceae bacterium
ATGCATACACCTCTTTGGCACGGCTAGAAAAGCAATCCACTAGCATCACGGCAACTTGATGAAACACCGGCCCAAACATCATCGCTAGCATACGGCTGGAGAACTCAAATTCTAAGTCCAGCACCACGCGGCAGTGTTGATTTTCTAATTCTTCGAAACGCCAAAAGCCTTCTAATTGTTTGAAAGGCCCATCGAGCAAACGGATTTCGATCATGCGATAAGGTTGGAGGCGATTTTTGGTAGTAAAAGATTTGGCCAGGCCACCACGTGAAAAAGACAGGGTGGCGCTAAGTTCATGCTCATTTTGGCTGAGGATTTTACTGGATTCACACCAAGGCACAAACTCTTGGTATTTATCAACATCATTCACTAAATCATACATTTGCTGCGGGGTGAAAGGCACAACGGCTTTTTTATTGATAGTTGGCATGTAGGGTTCCTGTGGCAAAAATCCCGATTACCTTACCATAAAACCCAACCCATGGAGTAGTACATGCCTGCCTTTTAGAGTAGACTGTCCAGTCTTTTGAACGTGGTCAACCAACATGGGTAAACAAAAATCAACTAAAAATAAAGCGCCTGCTAAGCTTATTGCTTCGAATAAGAAGGCGTTTCATGATTATTTTATTGAGCAACGCTTTGAGGCAGGTTTGGCATTGGAAGGCTGGGAAGTAAAAAGCCTGCGTGCCGGGCGTGCGCAATTAAAAGAAAGTTATATTGTGTTAAAAGGTGGTGAGGTTTGGTTGATTGGTGCGCATATTTCGCCATTGAGCAATGTCCCCGCCCATCTAAAACCGGATCCTGTTCGAACTCGTAAATTGCTACTCCATCATAAAGAAATCAATAAATTAATGGCCGCAAAAGACCGCGAAGGTTATACCATTGTGGCCCTTGATTTGCATTGGACACGTAATCGCGCCAAGGCCGATATTGCTTTGGTGAAGGGTAAAAAGCTACATGATAAGCGTGAAACGACCAAACAACGCGAGTGGGAGCGTGAAAAACACCGTATTTTGAAGCGCTAATGTTTTGATAATTCTATAAATTACTTTTTTTTCGCTAAAAAGTTCAAAAATTAAGCTTTCCTTAATTTTAGGGGTATATAATTTTAGCCATTAATAACTTTATTTGTGGTATGAATTGTATGCGTAAGAGTAGTTTTAAGATCACCTTTGCTTCTTCTAAAAATGATAATAGTAAACAAACGGAAGTTGATAGTCACCGGCTTGGGGTAATTACATTCACGGGGCTTGATAACATACCTGTTACTCCTGATGATTTTAAAAAGCTAGGAAACTCACCAAGTCAATTCGCTAAGGATTTTTTCAATAAGCATCTTCATCAAGGGAGCTTATTCGGAGAACTTGCGAGCATCTCCAGGCTTGTACTAAGCGAGGAAATGGGTATAGACAAATCAAAAACAATAGACGCAGAAAAAAAAATAGACATCATTGAGAAAAAAGAAGCGTTATTGTTTACTTATTCGAAAACTATTTATTATCAGCATATGAATACAGAGTTAGCAAAACCCTTTAGTTTTGATGCCACCATCACTATTCCATTTAATGGCTCAGATATTGAGTTTACATTGCCGACGCAACGCTGCATTAATTACACAATAACTGCAGCAGCAGAAGATATTACTCAACTAGAAACTAACATCAAAACAAACGCTAGCTCTGAAGGTTATCATGAGGCATTTGGCCATATGACCTATGAAAAAGACAGCTACTTTAATAATGTCAGCACTTTCTTCAAATCATTCACTGTTAGAAACCCATTTGCTAGCTCTAGGAATACTAACGAGAATGAAAACATGGGCGTAGAACTGCAAACAAAAAACACGCTTGAGCAAAAGTTCTAATCAATTAGTTACAGAAAACATCAATATATCTTGCGCTTTTTATCACTATATTTATAATATGGGAACCTTAAAAACGGGGGCGATTTGGCTTCGACGTGGGTTACAAAACCTAAGGTGCATGTCGAGTAGGCAACTAAACTCGTAAAATAATAACTGCAACATTATAGATGCAAATGATGCAACTATCGCTAAAGGTGCTTTAGCCGCTGCGTAAGCAGTCAAAAAGCAACCGCGTCGCTTAAAAACCGACATTAGCCCATTGCCCGGTGACTGCTTAGATAACCGGAACGATGGTCAGATATCTGAGCTAGCTGTTAGGCATGGCTCGTGACTTAGCAGTTAAACCAAAGAGCTCGCTACCAATCCAACCCTGACCGCTGGGAGATTAGTAGTTAAATAATAGGCGGAACTAAGCATGTAAAACCAAAGGCAGAGGATCAGCGGACGCCGGTTCAATTCCCGCCGCATACATATTTTCATTTAATCCTATGCTGAACTAGCCAAAGTTCTTCTCCCACTACCCATAGCGAATGCGGGATCATAC
>CAYXLV010000350.1:0-2385 GCA_964465995.1 uncultured Coxiellaceae bacterium
AACTAATATTTGCAGCAGCATGGTCTTATCAGCCAAAATGGATGGTGTGTTATCATAATCTCTTTCTAAGCTAATATTGTGCTTTGAATGCTTGATTGAAATGTTAATTGCAGAATCTACAATATCTGTCACATTAATATTATCTTGATAGCCATCAGAATTACCCATAAAATTCTGTCTTTCAATTAACTCCTTAATGCTAACCAAGTTATCTTGCGTTCTCTCAATATCAATATTATTTTTTCGCTGTTCATCTTTTAAAATTCTAGCAAGTTCAATAATATAACCTGGAATAATTTTTCCTTTTTTATCCTTCGTGATGTAGTCCGTCATATTGCTTGAATTCTGATTAAGCATATCTGCAACATTAAATAATTTATTAAAATACCCTTTAGCAAACCTTTCATGAATAGAATTAATTGACACATACGCACTATTCATAATATTACCAATATTATGCAAAACAGAAACCGCCATCTCCATCATGCCAGCCTGTCGGGACAAAACCAGTAATTCCTGATTGGCTGCCTCTACCTTTTTTTCATTCGTTTTACGCTCTGTGATATCCATCACAATACCTGACACCATATCGATAACTTTTTCATCACCGGGAGAAAATTCCTTATTGAGATAACATTTGTAATAGAACCATATATATTGATTAGTTTCTTGATGCTTAAAACGCACCTCAACTTCTGCCACCCTACCTGCAACCGCCTCCTTAATCATTCGGCTAAATTTTTTGCGGTCATCTTGATGAATTGCACTTATTATTTCAGCTAAACTAGGTGATAACTGCTTTTTATCATAACCCGTCAAAGAAAACATTTCTTTTGTCCAGACCATACTGTCATCCAACGGGTTATAAACCCAATGCCCAAGCTTTGCAATTTCATGCGCATCTTCTAATTTTTTGGCGAGGTCGTTCATTTCTCGTGAAGAAATATTCATAGAACGTTCTAATAAATAGCGATCTGAGTCGTTATCATGGTAACTACGATTGATGCTAGATAGTAAATTATTTAAAGTTTCAGCTTCTTCTTTAGAAAGTTTGTCTAAATTGAGGTTTGATTTTTTTATCTGCTTTTCAAGTAAGCTATGAAACTTTTTTTTATCTTTCACTCACCGACCTCGCTAATACTTGTCAATGTCATTGTTTGGTTGTGAAAGTCGCAGCAACCCACATCGTAGGGTGATATTTCACCATATGAATAAAATCCAATTTGCTTAGCCCCTTTAGCAAAGGACTCTAAACTTGACTCGGTTTCTTCATCGATTCTTTCGCCCATTAAAAGCCGTCTTCCCACACAACTGACTGCAATCACCAAACAGGGTGATATGTTAGAATTAACTGCGGCATACCCTTGCGCAGCCAATTGCCCTGCTTCTGCCGCCCCGGCAATTAAACGATCAAAGTTTGCCTGCATTAATTGTGCAATGCACCCCTCTGGAACATCGCCTGCAAATGTTAACGACTTATCCTTTTCATTGACCTTCAAAATGGTACGAACGACCTTTTTATCATCTATCTCCTTGCGAATGGCCAAAGGAAATAAAAGACCTGATGCTGGCAATTCTGATGCTTTATCTCCTAAATATTCCTTATAGAGATCAAGTGCTGGCTTACCATCAATTTCATAAACAATATTTTTTTTAGAGCGAGTTACCCGTCTTTCCAGCCCAAAAATATGCCACCCACCTTGAGAACCATGGCCAAGGCGTATTCTTTCTCCATAAAAACCGACTGCAACAACTTGGTTGAAATTAATTTTACCATCACAAATGGTCCATGTTTTTTTAAATTTATCGCCATCGCCTGCCAAACCACCAGTCACTATTACATTTTTTTTATCTATTTTATTTAAGCCATTAACTAATTCAGAACCATTGGTATTTAAGCCATCAGACAAGATAAAAATTCCTTTGAGATCCTTTGCATCCAAAGATTTGGCAATTTTCTCGCCCATATGAAGGGAATCACTATTTGATTTAACGTCTTCGCAGACAATTTTTAACTTGGTATATTGAAATTTAACCACTGCAACTGATAACGTTAAATCATTCACGGTATCATTAAAAATCTCACCCGCACTGGAACAACCAATCATTTTTGCTTTTGGATAATTTTTTGAGAGCTTTTCGATAACATCGGGATGGTTTGAAAATTCAGGAGCGCAGAACACAAGGACTAAGGTATTGTCAGAATCAAGATCTGGAAAGGTATCAACAGACCAACTGCCTGATTTTTTATTTGGATGAAGTCGGTACTGAAAAGTTTCGAGTTTCATAGACCTGCCCACCATGCCTCGCTTAAGTCATAAACGAGTGTAACTGCTCTAATATTTTGAATATCAATATATTTTGCTGTTACTAAAAGTATAGCAT
>CAYXLV010000351.1:0-2382 GCA_964465995.1 uncultured Coxiellaceae bacterium
GAAAATGGCTATGAGCGATTTTTTTGCGATGGCGATGGTTGTGTGACTGAATGGCAATACAATAAGAACAATAAAAAAACACTGGTACGTCATTACGTTAATCATCTTGATATGAGTCAGCTTAATGATCAGTCAACGTTATCAACAGTCATAAATCTCACTAATCAATTAAAAACCACAGCCGATTCGCAGTGTTATTATTTTTATGATGCTAACGACCTCGAGCGTTTTCAAGTCAACGGCAATGGTGCGGTGACTGAAAAGCGTTATGACTTAGGTCAGCATGAAGTTGCTTTATTACGTTATGCAAAATGTGTTGTGATTGATGATGTAATAAGCAAAACTTGCGCTGAACTTGAAGACTATATGACGTCTCGCACAGATCCACATGATCGGCAAACACGCTATATCCCAGACAGTTTGGGTCGCCCAGTGATTGAAATTTCGCCGACAGGGATTGTTAAACATGCTGTTTACGACTCAAGAAAATTATTAATTGCTGAAACCGTCTATGCAAAGCTGGTAAGTAATCCCGATGCTTTTGCCAAGCTATCATTAACCGCAGCATTAGCCGCTCTAAAAACAGATTATCAATCACCTGCGGATCAAACGCATTATTACGTTTACGATAGTTTGAGACGTAAAATCTTTAGCATTAAACCCAGCGGTGAGGTGACAAGATTATTTCCAGATAATAATGACAATATCTTGCTAAAATGGACTTTTAAACAACTCATCAATCCAGCTCGTGATGATTATGCGGGTCTTATCAAAATGCTGGGTACTTTGCCATTTGATTTAGAAAAAGATCGCCATACTGCTTATCATTACGATACCGCCAATCGAAAAGTCATGACGACCGACTCTGCCGGTAAAACCAATGAATATAAATTAAATGCACTAGGCTTAGCGAAAGCAACCATTGCTGAAAATGGTGCGGCTCGAACGTATGTTTATGATGGCGCGAAGCGCCACAAGACTGTGCAACTTCCGGCTGACAATTACTACGATACAACGCTTAACCCAGATCAACAAGGCAGCTTGGCACTGGAGGAACAACCCAATGTCGCTCCCACAATGGAATATGTTCATCATGATGCAGAAGCAAAAGCGAGCATTATTTTTGGTGCTCATTCAAAAAAACCACGCCAAGTGAATACCGAGTATAACTTTGCAAAACAAGAGACCAGTTCATCCGTCGTGAATGTGCCGGTTGATGACCCCAGTGTGCCAGCGACCTTTAGCCAGATACTCAAAAATTTAAAAACGTTGCAAACCAAATATATTTATGACGGCAGAGGCAAAAAAGTCGTTTCCATTGAGCCGAGTGGGTATGCAGTTTTTCTAGTTCGAGATGCTATTGGTAATGTCGTTTTTAAAACTGGTAGTGATGGGCAGGTGATTGAATATCAGCGTAATGCATTTGGGCAAATTGAGCGACAGGTACAGTATTATAATCCGGTGGCGCTTGAGCTATCAAAATATATTAATGCAGGTATTCCGCTGGAGGTTTTGCAAGCAGCAATCAAGCCTAGTGATAACCTCGATCGGGTCACCCTATTTGAATTTGATTTAGATGGTAAAAAAGCTTGCGTTAAACAAGGACCCATCTTTTGGTATGTTCCGGAGCAAGCCGATAGTCTTAAAGAAAAAGCGTGGACTGAAAAACGACAAAGTTTTGATGCCTTTGGAGAGGTGGTTAAGCGAAGTAATTTGATTAATGCTAACACCAATGAGTCGCGCGATATTTTTTATTGGCATGACAAAAATGGTTGCGTGCTCTTATCTGCGAAAGCTATCCAGAAAAATGTTTACTCAATAACGCGGTTTGAGTATGTGTTTGGTGAGAAGGTGATTGAACATCAGTATGCTAACGCATTAGCCTTTGCGCTTGATGAAAGTACTGAGCTTGAAACGGTTATTGCTAAACTTGAACCTAGTGCAAAAGATCGTATTGATCAATTTGAGTATAGCCAGCGCGGTGAGCAATTGGCTAAAACAAAAGTGGGTGTTGTTAGGCAAGATGTTCAGTGGCGTGATTTGCCGCATCCGCAAATGTCCAACTTGCCACCACAAAATTTAACCACTCAATCAATTTATGGCGATATTCCTCACCAAGTTCTGAGTATGGTTAACCCATATGGTCGGCACGAAAATCAATTTTACAGCAGTATTGGTAAATTAATTGCATCGACAGGTTTTGCATTTAAGCCACTTTATACCATGAAGGATATGGATGTTCCTGCCACGGTGGTGCCGCTTACTCAGCATTACTTAAATATCTTCGGAGAACCTGTCGGTAGTCGTGCGTTTGCTTATGGTGCTTTGCTTCTCTGGACAATATGTGCAGCTCGTTTGATATTGGGACCCAGAATGAGTATT
>CAYXLV010000352.1:0-2374 GCA_964465995.1 uncultured Coxiellaceae bacterium
TTGATAAACATTGCAGTCCATCGCGTTTTATTCATGAAATTCCAGATGATTTTTTAGATCCAGTGCGCGCAACCACCAAAATTTCTCGCCCCAGCACGTTTACCACACCACGCCGTGCAAGCACTTTATCTAAAACCGCTAAAGCCTCAGCGTTCACCGGTACCGCTGCCGGCGGCACGGGTTTGCAAATTGGCCAACGGGTTAAACACAAAAAATTCGGCACTGGCACCATCCTAAATTACGAAGGATCTGGCGAGCATACGCGCATCCAAGTGAAGTTTTCAAAACATGGAACTAAGTGGTTAGTGGCGAGTGTTGCGAACTTAGAAGCCGTTTAGTGATCCGTATAGTAAGTGACATTTGCTTGCTTATTGATACCACCTTTCACTGGCACTGAATCAATTAAAAAACCCATTGAACTGTAAAAAGCAATGGGTAGCGCCAGCATCATTTTTAATGCATCCCAACGATTACGCTTTTTTTTGAATTTCTTGTATTTATATAGGTAAAAAAGCCACAGCATGATACTGAGGAAAACCAGGCCTGCTGCTAAGTTAATAAAATAAAATAGTAGTGATATATCAAGGTGCAGGAACTTATACGCCGCAAAGTTTTTTACTACAAAATGATCGTGCTTTAACACCTTCCCAATAACTGCAATCACTTTATGCAAATTTAAAGTCTTTAGAGCGATTATTTGACTGCGTACAGCTTCTTTTAGCGCATAATTATCCCAAGTTAAAATATTAACGTTGTTAATATCTCGATTATTTTTTGAATCAATCACCACTACAAAATCATTTCGTTTGCCCTGCAGCCAAGCGCGCTTAAGCTTTTCAAAATACAGTGGATCACTCGTTACAATAATCCCCACTGAAATATGTTGACGATCCAAAGCGGCATTCAGGCTTTCTAATTGCTTTACTAAAGCGCTGGTTGCAGTTGGGGCAATTAATCGAATGGGCTGGTTGTAGTCCGTCATTTTAAAATAGGGAATGGCCAGCCGCCCGCGATAAATAACCTCATGGCTTGCGCGCACAGGATTTGAATAGTTGTCGAAAACAGCGCTGCGTGAGTTTATTTTTGTTCGATTAAATTTATTGCTACTCACTGCGATAGCATAGACCTGGTTATCACCTTCCACAGTCATCATCTCTTTGGGATATTTATGCAGGCACTCACCATAGCAAACTTCAGTGGCAGCGCCGTTGGCAATAGGATAGCGTCGCTGGTGAATCACTGGTGTTGGCCGTGGACTTTGCTCGACCACCCACAACTCCGGCTCATGTTCACGATTTTTACCATGACCATAATCATAAGCGGGATGATAGATCAATGAAGTCACATAGCCTGTGACTAAATCATAATCCTCCATGTATTTTGCTTTTATGACTGTACTTAATAGTAGAAAGCCTGCCACAGACATTAACCAAGCCACAGCAATAGCAATTCTTGATAATTGAAAACGGTAGCCTACCAATAGGCAGACCAAAGCGTAGAGTGCGATCGCCAGCCAAAATAACATAGCAAACTCGTTATGACAGCTCTAATGGTTTAATTTGATGCGTTTTAAACACATGACGTGTCGCATTAGTCTGCGGCATATTCAGTTCATCAACACGCCAATGAAAAAAGAGCGCGTTATAAAGGCTGTTGGGGAATTGTCTTTGTAATCGGTTAAACTCAACATAGAGCGGCTTTAGGCTGTAATCTACTCGACCAATATAAGCATTGCGACAAGAAATAATTTCTTTTTGCACATTTTCTCGAAGATTAGGCGACAACTTTGCTATGACTTGCGTGCCTATCAATGCTAGTAAGTGTTGATTAAATTTTTGCAGATTCTGCCCTGCTAGCTTAGATAAATTATTGACGTCTTTTGTATAGTTTTTTGCAGTTTGATTAAGCTCCAGGATTTTAATAATGCACTGACCATACTCCACTTTTGTGGTTTCAATTGCAGATTTTTTTTGCTCGGATAAATAAATCATCTGATTGTTAAATTGCACGATACTTTGGGTAAGACCTAACAAAATAATGGCAACAGATAGTGTGATAGAAATAACGACCCAGTGTTTTCTTTTCATTACAACTCCAGTTTATTTAACAGTATTCAGTATTTAGCAGCATGCTAGTTTGGTTGCTGCTCTAACAATAATCGGCGGCTTTCACTAATGATCTTAATGGCCGAATACCCCAATAGTATTGCTAAGCCCACACCAATCAACGTATCTGGCCAGTGGCTCTGGAAATACCAGACACAAGCCGCGGCAAGCAGGACAGAAATGTTAACCATGATATCGTTACGCGCGCAGATCCAAGTGGATTTCATATTAATGTCGCGGTCACGTTGTGAGGTTAATAGCCATAAACA
>CAYXLV010000353.1:0-2368 GCA_964465995.1 uncultured Coxiellaceae bacterium
GTATTGTAATGGCAAGTCACAAGTCTAACTGAGGGGTGATTTTCTAGAACTGATTGAGACCAAGTAGTGGGATTATCTTCAATAGCAGGAGCATAACAGAGCTCATTAAAAGCCCATTCAAAGCGTGCTAATTCGCTGTAAACCGGGTTGAAATCTACAAAGGAGGCTAAATAATCCGGCAGCAATTGCCCAACCCGATGAATCGAAAAATCTTGGGACGGGTGTGCATCCAAATAATCCTGGGCCATGGCGTCGAAAATATCAGCGCTTAAAAGCTGGCGCAGGGCTTTATAGTTATCGGCAAGAATTTCAATTAAACGGATGTAATAGGCATTGCGGTAAATTTGCAAGCGATCGCTACCAGTCATATCGCTTGGATTTTCAAGGTGTGAAGCAATAGTGCTGTCGTCTTTTAAAATACTATCTTGCATAGCTTGTTGTAATTCGGCGAGATTTTTCATGCAGTCGCCTCAGCCAATGTGTTCGTGAAAATTGATTTTGCTTGCTTTAATTCAGCCAATAGTTCTCCCAACGGTGGGATCTGGCTGTCGCGCTCAATTAAAGTTGCCACCGGGCCAAAATGCGTTAATGCATTTGCATAAAGCTGCCAAACTGGATCGACAATGGGCGCATCATGCGTATCGATAATATGTGATTGGCAATTTTTATGGCCCGCTAAATGGAACTGTTTAACACGCGCTGCAGGAATGCCATGTAAATAATCAGTAGTATTAAAACCATGATTAAACGCATTAACGTAAATATTATTGATATCCAGCAAAATCCAACAGTCAGCTTTATTTGCAACTGCCGCTAAAAATTCCCATTCTGGCATTTCTGAATCTTTAAATGCGACATACGTTGAAATATTTTCAATTAAAATCCGCCGACCCAAGTAATCTTGCACTTGTTGTATGCGCTCTGCCACATAATCTATGGCAGATGACCAATAAGGTAGTGGTAATAAATCATGCGTATTAATTTGATTTACGCCAGTCCAGCACAAATGATCGGAAACGAAAAAAGGATTCACTCGCTCAATCAGTGCTTTTAGCTGCTTTAAGTAATGCCAATTTAACGGATCACTGCTGCCAATCGACATCGAAACGCCATGCATAGCGATTGGGTAATCTTGACGAACCGCCTCTAGATAATCGCGATGCTGACCACCCTCGACCAAAAAATCTTCTGAAATAATCTCAAACCAATCGACAGCCGGTTTGTCCGCAACAATCTGTGCATAATGCGCTGGCCGCAAACCAATACCAAACCCTTGGGCAGGGGAATTACTGTTTATTAAAGTCATGCGAGCTAGCTCGTTGATGCGCGTGCGAGGTGCCAAATAAACCGACAGGAGCTGGTGCAACCATATAAGTCTCACCAGGTGTTGGAGTTGGGCGACAGCCAACGACAGCAGTTAGCATTAGCGACAGTAAAACAGCGCGATAAATAAATTGCATTATTGTTGTTCCTGACCAAAATTGGTATCTACATAAGCACCGCGTGTTGGCACACGGCGACTAGAGCGTTCTTTGGCAGCTTGTTGCTGCATTGCTTTATGGCGATTTATAGACTGAAAATACAAATTGTTTTTTTGCTCTATGCGTTGATAGTCGACCTTATCAGCATCATTATCCGGATTTAAATCATGACCGGGCGGATAATCAACTTTTACTGGTTTTGCTGGTTGATTAGGAGTGAGTGACGCTGAATTAATTCGCGGCCTGGGTGTGCACGCTGCAAGCAACGTTAACAACACTAACATAGTCAATAATCGCAACATTGTTTAATCCTTTAAATGTAAATACCACGCTCTTAATTTTTCACCAAATAAATCTGGTTGAGATTCCTGTGCAAAATGCAAAACATCATCCAATGCTTCTAGCTTTAAGTTTGGTAAATTCTTTTTTGCCCACTGCACAGTATCAATTGTTGTTACAAAACCGGGTACCGCATACATCATCAATTTTGGAATTTTTGTTTGTTGCAACCACTTTGAGTAACGATCTATTAGCTGCACTACCTCTTCACAACCTTCACCAAGCGGTAAATCTTGCACATATTGCCACAACGGCTTACGACTCTCTGGAGTTGGAAATGGTTTTTTGTAAGCGGCCACCTCTTCCGCCGATAAATTGCGAATAACCCCACTCGGTAATAATTTTTCTAATAAATAATTTTGCTCGACAATCGCGCGATAACTGGCTTTGGGACGACGCAACAATGAGGCAAATTGCTGCACGGGAAGTGATAACATCTCCCACTCTAATGTTGGGCGCACATGTGATTCAAAAAATGCAATGCCTTTGATATTTTTTTCATGCCGTCTTGCATAATCAAAACCAATCACAGAACCCCAACCATGTAA
>CAYXLV010000354.1:0-2350 GCA_964465995.1 uncultured Coxiellaceae bacterium
CTATCTCCAATCATCCAATCTCAACAACATCCACAACACTGACTTTCACTGCGCTGATTTATTTCAATCCAGCGAAACACAACCATGGCGACAAACCCACTACACCAAATTATTACTAGACCCACCACGCGCTGGCGCTAAAGAAATTATTGATGAACTGAACTTTGCCACGATCGAACGCATCGTCTACGTCTCATGCAACCCAGCCACCTTAGCACGTGATTGCGCAAGCTTAATTGAAAAAGGTTATCAACTCAGCCAAGCCGGCATTATGGACATGTTTCCACACACCAACCATGTTGAGGCAATGGCGTTATTTGAACGGAAGCACTAATGGCAACAATGATTAGCGAAGCCGCCCAAGCCTGGCTGGATAAAGCCATGCAACAGTCCAACCAACATGATCTCGACTTACTCACCAAAGCCTGCGTTTTTGCAGAATCCATTATCGATACCAATAAAATCCCCTATGCCAAATCATCACTGCAACAAGGTCTGTTAATGGCCGATGAATTACTCACACTAAATTGCGATAGCCAAACCTTGGCAGCGGCATTAATTTATCCCGGCGTGAATTACAATCAAGTCAGCAAAGACAGCATCAGCAAACAACTCAACCCCGCACTTTATAAAATGATTAGCGGCGCGCAACGTTTGGATACAATTCACAATCTCAGCGCCAATATAGGCCACACCGAACAGCAACAACAAACCGATAATTTACGCAAAATGCTTTTAAGCATGGCAGATGATATTCGCATTGTATTAATCAAACTGGCCGAGCATTTAGCCATTTTAAAATACCTCAAACACTGCCCAGTGATCGCCCAACAACAAGTCGCCAAAAAAACCCTCGATATTTACGCACCACTCGCCAACCGACTTGGCATTGGCCAATTTAAATGGCAGTTAGAAGATTTATCTTTTCGCTATTTAAACCCCGAGGCTTATCAAAAAATATCCAAAGCGCTCAACATGCGCCGCCAAGATCGTGATGCATTTATTAAAGACATGATTCAACGGCTAACCGATTTATTTAGCAGCGCTAAGTTTAACGATATTTCCATCAGTGGCCGCGCCAAACATATTTTTAGCATTTACCGCAAACTCGAACGCAAAGGTGTCGACTATAGCGAGTTATTCGATGCCAGTGCCTTTCGCATTTTATTACCCGAGGTCGAAGACTGCTACGCGGCACTCAGCATGGTGCACGCCACTTGGCCGCATATCGCTAAAGAATTTGATGATTACATTGCTAAACCCAAACCTAATGGTTACCAATCCATTCACACGGTGGTTATTGGCCCGGATGAACGGCATATCGAAATTCAATTTCGCACTTTTAAAATGCATGAAGAAGCTGAGCTTGGCGTTGCCGCACATTGGAAATATAAAGAAGGCCCACAAAAACGTGCGGCCTATGAAGAAAAAATTGATTTATTACGCGAGATGGTCGATTGGCAACAAGAAATCAGCACTGAAACCAGCAGCACCAAAGGCTTATACAGCAAAATTTTCGCCGACCGTATTTATGTCTTCACCCCCACTGGCGATATTTATGATTTAGCCAGTGGCGCAACACCGCTTGATTTTGCTTATTACATTCATAGCGAAGTTGGCCATCGCTGCCGCGGCGCTAAAGTGAACGGACATTTAGTGCAACTCACCCACCCACTCGAAACCGGCGACCAAGTTGAAATCATTACCAGCAAAGAAGGCGAGCCAAGTCGCGATTGGTTAAACCCCAACCTCGGTTATATCACCACCAAACACGCCCGTGATATTGTGCGCCATTGGTTTCGCAAACAAAATTTTCAAGCCAATCTTAGCGCCGGCCAAGCGTTATGGGATAAACATTTTCGCCGTGACCATATCACCAAAACCAAATTAAATGCGCTCGCCAAACATTTTAATTTTAAAAAAGGTGATGATTTAATCGCCGCACTCGGTGCCGGTGATATTAGTGCTGCCGCTATCGCCCATCAACTGCATCTACCAGAAACCACACCAGATTCCGCCGCTGAAACTACAGCTACTATCATCAGCAAAACCAACCCACCGATAAAAAAAGCCGCTTCAAGTCTTGAGATCGAAGGCGTTGGTAATTTACTAACCCAGCTAGGCCGCTGCTGCAAACCCATTCCAGGTGACGCGATTATTGGATACGTCACTAAAGGTCATGGCATTACTATTCACCAAGAAAGCTGCCGCAATATTCAAACGGCGATTGCACATCGCCCTGAAAGAATTATGGAAGTGCATTGGGGCGCAAAAGCACCCGATCATTATCCTGTCGATTTAATTATTGAAGCTGCCGATCGCCATGGTTTAATTCGTGATGTCAGTAATA
>CAYXLV010000355.1:0-2335 GCA_964465995.1 uncultured Coxiellaceae bacterium
CAGCCACCTCATTCCGGACACTTTATACCATGCTTGGAACTTACAATCCCGCGGCTAGACCGCGGGACCCATGATTTATACCTAGATTGCGCGATCGAGTCGCGCAATGACAATGGACGAATGACGAGCGAATTTTTGCAAAAATTAATACTACCTTAAGGTTTTATCTATATACTGACACCAATTCAAAAAACTAACTGGGATATTGTTCAATGCCTGTTCCAACTATCAAGAAGTTAGAGCTTAAGCTCCAAAACCGTCTGACGCAGATTATTAACCAAGCCAAAGCGGCACCAGATTGGGTTTACGGGCGAATGACAGCGGCTGATTATATGAGCACCATTGAGCAAGATGATGGTGTCCGTGAAACGATTTATGAGCAACTACGCGCTCAAGGCTTACCACCGATTACCCGACTTACCCAAGAGCAGCAAACTGCCGTTGCTAAAACAGTCAATTCTCAAGCACGTTTACTTTCACGACATATCGTTAGGCCCACTCCAGCACCAAGCGCACAAAACAGCCATTTGAATCCAGATGATCCAAGCAATCCTTTAAATCTGCAACTCAACCCATCAAACAGCTTACTTTACAACAATTACCTTGCCACTATGGCAGTACAAAATTTGCAACATATTGAAGTAGTAAAGGAAATTATTCAACACGCTAATACTGTCTCGGATCAAATCGTCAAAATACAAGACAACGACATCAGCGAAGAACGCCAAACCGAACAAGCTCAAAAAATTATGGAAACTAATGAACAAAACGCACAAAACATTCAGCAACAAATAAACAATCTACAGCAGTCAAATGACGATAAAAAAGACGATACTGAAACAGAAGCAGAAAAAACTGCTGAACAGGCAAGCACAGAGGCCGATGATGACGCTGCAACAGCAAATGCTGACGCCACCAACGACACCCAAGTCGCACTAAAAATTATCAAAGATCAGATGCATTATGATGAATTCAGACTGATCTTTCGCGGACATTTTAAAAGTGATGCAGAAGAAGCAGAACAATTTTTAGGCTCACTGCCACGCCTTGTGCCCAATGTCTCGATTCGATAATGCTTGACCACACCCACCCACTTTCCTAGTATCTACACTCGCGCGCCCGTAGCTCAGTTGGATAGAGTGTTGGTTTCCGAAACCAGAGGTCACAGGTTCGAATCCTGTCGGGCGCAAACTCAATCAAACCAAATGTGGAGTCCGCGTGAGTGATCATAACTGGGTGGTATTAAAGTTTGGTGGAACCAGCGTATCCACTCGACAGTGTTGGGATAATATTGCAAAAGTTATGCAACAACGTTTAGAAGCAGGCATGCGCCCATTGGTGGTTTGTTCTGCACCGAGTCAAATTTCTAACTTACTCGAAGCCTTAACTAACTCTGCATTGCAAAACGATTTTCAAAAAGATTTTGCCACCATAACCGCCACTTACCACAACCTTGCCAAAGCACTTGATCTTGATAGCACCACCTTATTACAAACCGATTTTGAAAAACTCAAACAACTCGCCGAAGGGATTTCATTATTACAAGAAGCCAGCCCAAAAGTGCGCGCCAAAATCATGGCGTTTGGCGAATTAATGCTCACTAAACTCGGCCAACAATTTTTAAATCAAAATGGGATTCGCGTTGCCTGGCATGATGCACGCCAGTTATTGCAAACGCAGGCTGACCAATTAAGCAATCCTGCCAATGAATTTTTAGCAGCACGTTGTGAAACCGAATTAGATCAAACATTGTTAAACACATTAAATAGCTGCCCAAGCGATGTGATTTTAACGCAAGGTTTTATTGCAAGTAATCATAAAAGCGATACCGTTCTGCTAGGCCGCGGCGGTTCCGATACATCAGCCGCTTACTTTGCAGCAAAATTACAAGCTAAGTGCTGTGAAATTTGGACAGATGTACCAGGAATTTATACTGCTAATCCACGCGATATTCCTGAAGCACGTTTTTTACATAGTTTGAATTACAATGAAGCGCAAGAAATTGCGGCAATGGGCGGGAAAATTTTGCATCCCAATTGTATTGGCCCGCTAAAAAAACACAATATTCCACTGCATATTAAATACACCTCTCAACCAAACCGCGAAGGCACAACGGTCACGGTTGATAGTGATATGCATGGCATTCAAATTAAATCGATTATCACAAAACTGAATGTGTTGTTGATTGTGATTGAAACCATGGAGATGTGGCAGCAAGTTGGTTTTTTAGCGGAAATTTTTAATTGTTTTAAAAAGCATGGCTTATCAGTTGATTTGATTTCAACCTCTGAAACCACCGTTACCGTTTCTTTGGACAGTAAAACCCATCATTACC
>CAYXLV010000356.1:0-2331 GCA_964465995.1 uncultured Coxiellaceae bacterium
TCCACACGCTGCGCAATGCCTGAAAATACGGTTGATAAATAATTCAGTAAGGCCAATGTTTCAACCGGCGCAACTGCCACCGATGCCAACCAAATAATCCAAGCCATGGTAAAGCTCACCAAACTCCCATGACTCAAATGCAAAAAGCGCACGGTACCACCTGCTAGTGGAAAAGAACTGGCCAACTCGGCAAAGGTTAATGCCACCACCATCATTAAACAGCCACCAATTAACCAAGCAAATACCGCCGCAGGCCCAGCAATTTTGGCGGCAAAGAAAGGACCAAACAACCAACCTGAACCAATAATCCCACCAATAGCGGCAAATAATAACCCAATGGTTCCAATTGATCGTTTTAAACTCATGCCAGCTCCTGTCGACGCTAAAGAGCGCTATCTTAACTAAAAATCACTGGTCGTGCCTAGAGCACGCCTTGCCTGGATTCTAGTCGGGTAATTCTGTATTCTTTGGTTTATTTGAAAAGGAAGCAAAATGAATCAAAAAAGTGACAATAATCTCGTCTGGCTAGATCTAGAAATGACTGGCCTAAATCCTGAAACTGATCATATCCTTGAAATTGCAACCATTATCACCAACTCTAATTTAGACATCATTGCCGAAGGCCCGGTCTTCGCCATTCACCAGCCCGATGAGCTGTTAAACAATATGGATAGCTGGAACACCGAGCACCACACCAACTCCGGCTTAGTTGAGCGCGTTAAAAAAAGCACCATCACTGAAGCGACAGCAGAAGCACAAACATTAGACTTTATCCGCCAATATGTTGATGAAGATAAATCACCATTATGCGGCAACTCGATTCACCAAGACCGCCGTTTTTTAACACGCTATATGCCAAAACTAGAAAGCTACTTCCACTACCGCAACTTAGACGTCAGCACCTTAAAAATCCTAGCACAACACTGGGCACCAAGCGTTGCTTCTGGCGTTTCTAAAGTGTCAGAACATGTTGCATTGCAAGATATTATCGATTCGATTGATGAGTTGAGGTATTATCGTAAGCATCTTTTTAATATGTAACTATTCGATTATTACCAAGAGTAGATTATTTATCTTTACAGCCTGCTTGACCCGCCTCCTTATGAGCTGTGTAAAATTTTAGCAGTACATCGCTGAAATAGCTCACTTGCTATTGCATCATTAATTTTTTTACAATACGCCTCACACTGAGGCTTGCTGACATTTAGAAACTCAACCAAGAATTATTCATCTCACGGAGGAAGGCTACCATGTCGCCTCCTAAAGTTTCTGAAGGCAAAAAACTCGCAAACAACCCAAAGCGAAACTCACTCACAAACGCCTGAGTCATAAGTTTTAGCCAAAGGACAAGTGCGCTAAGACTTGCAGGGTAGTTATGAATGAAGGATATGAAAGCGATTTATCATTTGGATTTATACTAAGGGAATAGGGTAATGAAAAAAAAAGTAAAATTTGATGACGATCTCAGCAAAAATAGTAGCGGTCTTCAAAACAATAATACCATCCACGCCGACCCTAATTATGAGTTTGGCCCATCTAACTACATGAGCGCAAACACTTCAGAAAAACTAGAAATTAGCTCCAACGACTCGGATGCTCAAATTCTAAATCTTAACAAGTCACTTAAAAGGTTAGAGTAATGCATTACAATCAATCCTACCTCTATACGCTAAGGAATCCAGCATGAAAAACTTTACACAAGAATGGACTGTTTTATGGCTAATTTTTGGCGATGAATATTTGACTCATAATTATGCTACTAATTTTTTACCGCAAAAAAGCGAAAAAATTTTACTTGAAATATTGTTGGAATTTCTGTCAGATGAGATAAAAAAGAAGCAGCAGCCAAATAGAAATGATGTGGATATTAATTTTAATATTCATCTGGAAAAAATAAGCAATCTACTAAGTGCTTGGTTAGAAGATTTAGAATTAATATATGCTGCAAGAATCGAAAATGGCAGTTTCAAAAAACGCACTGAAATAGTCAATCGGTTTTTGAATAGAATCAATAAATTTGAAGCGTGTACCGTTATACCCAATGGCTTTATTTCTGCGAAACATACAAATAGCAACGAGTCTATCGCATTAGGAATTTTAGTCAAAAAACAAAGCAGCATAGACTGGATTCAAATTGATCCAGGAAGTAATTACCATCAAAAAAGCTATGATAATCATGGCCTGAAAAGTTGTTCATATTTAAAAATATCTGGAATCCAGCAAAAGCTGATTACTGAAGAGTGGTTCAACTTACTGGTGGGTTTAAAAGCCACACCACCGCTAAACCAAAGTGAAGGGTATTATAAAGATATATCATTATATAAATGTTTG
>CAYXLV010000357.1:0-2330 GCA_964465995.1 uncultured Coxiellaceae bacterium
TTTAGCACGATTAATTTTAGCCGCGAATTTTTCAGGGTCATCTAAAATTTGTGGGGAATCTGGATCTAGACTATTGCGCTTTGGGTAGGTTTTATCTTCGACCACAACGGCTGATACACCCATGTTTTCTAACTTACTGCAAAAGTATTCAAACTGGGTGGGTTCACCACCAGTGTCACCATCGACAATGATGGGTTTATCAGTGACTTGCAAAATTTCTTGGATGGTTTGCAAGCGGCTGCTGGTATCAACTACTTCAGTGTCAGGGTGCGCTTTAGCAGCAGAGTCAGTTAAGCTTGAGACCCATAAGCCATCAAATTCAATTTGGCGACCATTGGCATCTTCTACACTGATGGAGGAACCAATCACACCGGATAAACCATCATGCGCTTCGATAATACGTAAAGCTGATTTCGATTGTAGTAATTGTTTAAGTTGCCCTCTACGAATACTGGGCAATAGACGTCGTCGTAATGTCATTTATTATTCTCGTTATGGTTAAGTTAGACAAGTTAAAATTAAGTACCTTCAAATTCACTTTTGCCGAAATACAATAGGCGGTCTTTAAAATCAGATATCCATTTACTGAATAGAGACATTCTTGTGTCGGTAAGATATTCCAGCGTTAAAATCACTCGCTTTTCATTTTCAGCCAGCGGTGTGACTTCGTGCCATAAAACGTCACCATTAAATAACACCAAAGTCCCGGGATGGGTGGCAATGCTAATTGCGTTTTCTTTAGGTAATTTTTTGGAAGCGCCGGGATAGCAAACCAATTTTGAATGTTCAGAATTTTGAATCATGCCGAGTAATACGGTGTAACGGCCACCTTTATAAAAGGATTTATCATAGTGTTTGTTAATGCGATCACCGGGTTCGGTGTAATAATAAAGTGCCGCAGCATGGGGATCTCGATCAGGACAGCAGTGTAAATCTTTACCCACAATTTTACCGATAAAATCCATCATCGCGGGCGATTGATAAAGCTGATATAACGCGGGCGCGGTCTGCTGAATTTGGTGATAACTCACACTACCCGACTTCTTAAAGCCTGGCACCTTTATACGATGCACAAAATCTGAACACTTTTCAACTAATGGAACAAATTGATCAATTACAAAACCGGGAGGAAGAAAATTTTCGATCACTAGCATCTCATGCTCGCGATACGCTTTGGCTAACTGTTCAGTATCGGCAGCCTGAATAGCATCCAATAGTGTTTTAGAGGTATCCATAAAGATCCTTTCCTGAGCTAAAAATTTTGTTGGCCAATCATATCGGTTGTTGCAGAAAAAAGCCAGCCACGTGTTGGGGGTGTGGGGATTGTTTAATAAAACTAAAAAATTGAAATGGGTTAAAGGAAGGCTGATTAATATTTAAACAAATAATGCAGTTCTCAAATAGGGAACATTTTGGAGTATGCAGCGTCTATAAATTAACTCATAGACGTTCCTTAGAAAGTATCACTAATTGATTCCTCCCAGATTTTGTTAATCACAGCAAGAGGAACAATCAAGTTCCATCGTGGCATGGTTTTTACAGGGCCTTTCTGCGTTTTTTCCATATAGTGCCGCGCTTTAGGTTTATGATTGGCAAGCTTATTGAGTTGCTCATCTTTGACTGCAAATTGCTTTTGATGCTGCTCTAAAAAAAATCCTACTTTTGCTATGGTTGTGGCGTTTCCAAGTTGTACGGCATAGTCAATAACACGCTCAATATCTAAGAAATTGATAGATTCAAAAGAGCGCCAAATTTCTTCCCAACCACCCGCTAACTCGGGGCGATGCAAACAGTCCACTAAAGTTCGTTCAATAGTTGTCACCCGTATGTCCATACCCATACGATCATGCAACTTAGTTTCTAAAAAAATGTTATTTGGTTTTAATTGAGTTGGGTGGTTGAGTTGCTGATACTGTCCATGCGCACAGGCAAAAAAACCAATTCTTTCATCTGAATTGAAATAAATAATTGAAGCAACAGAGTAAGCAAGTGCATGAAATTCCATCGCCGAATGATAACTAATGACAACGTCGTTCGCTATACGGCCTGCAATAAGTAAATGATCATTTTCTATATAGCTGCCCGGTAAGTAACTATTGGTGACCAAGTAATATCCACGCCGAATGCGGGCCAAGTGTTTTTTCGTAAGATGATACTGTAAAGCGGCTTTTAATGTATTTTGGTTGAAGTTTCCCGAAGATGATAGGTATTCCACTAGTTCGGCGTAGTGAAATAAGGGGTGTGTTTTAAAAAATGCTTCAAAGCTCATGATTAGTTGATTACCAAGTGATTTAGTACTAATAATATTAGTACTTATATGCATCATACTC
>CAYXLV010000358.1:0-2325 GCA_964465995.1 uncultured Coxiellaceae bacterium
AAAACCTCTGGGCAAATTGCTGTTTTCGGTCACGATGTTGATAAAAATTTTAACGCAGCCAAAGAATGTATTGGCGTTGTCCCGCAAGAATATAATTTTAATATCTTTGAAAAAGTTCACTCTATCATTCTCGATCAAGCTGGTTTTTACGGCATTCCTCGCCGACTGGCTAAGCAGCGTGCTGAAAAATATTTACAAAAACTCGATCTATGGGATAAACGCAATTCGATTGCGCGCAATTTATCCGGTGGTATGAAACGACGCTTGATGATTGCACGTGCATTAATTCACGAACCTAAAATGTTGGTGCTTGATGAACCAACGGCTGGAGTCGATGTGGAACTGCGTCGCTCCATGTGGAATTTTTTACGTGAAGTGAATGCAAGTGGAGTTACCATTATTTTAACAACGCATTATTTAGAAGAAGCTGAAAACAACTGTCGCAATATTGCCATTATTGATCATGGCGAAATTATTGAAAACACATCAATGATGGATTTATTACAAAAACTGGATTATGAAAATATTATTTTCTACTTACAAGAACCGATTCAACAAGTACCAACGGTTGCAGATTGTAAAATTACCATGATTGATAATATGAGCCTTGATGTGCAAGTACCACGGGCACTAGGATTAAGCCGTTTGTTTGATGTGCTGCACCAACAAGGTATTAAAGTCACCAGCATGCGCAATAAAGTCAATCGTCTAGAAGAACTATTTATCCATCTAACCAATCGCGAGTAAGATTATGCAAACCTATCAACACTGGGTCGCTTTCAATACGATTTTGATGAAAGAGATCAAACGAGTCATTCGAATTTGGGCGCAAACTTTATTGCCCGCTGTTATTACCACCATGTTGTATTTTTTGATCTTCGGTAAAATTATTGGTACCCGCATTGGTGATATGAGCTCGGTGCCTTATATTCGTTTTATCACGCCAGGTCTCATTATTATGGCAGTGATTACCAGCTCATATTCCGCAACCGTCGCTTCATTTTTTAGTGCAAAATTCCAACGCAGTATTGAAGAATGGCTGATTTCACCAACGCCAATCGCCTTAATTTTATTGGGCTACATGGCTGGCGGTGTTGCACGAGGCTTAATTGTTGGTACTTTAGTGGCGATTGTGGCCTTGTTTTTTGAGCCTTTAGCAATCCACTCCTATTTAGTTGTGTTCAGTGTTGCCTTACTAACCGCGTGTATTTTTTCACTCGGTGGCATCATTAATGCAATCTATGCAGTGAAGTTTGATGATATTGCAATTGTACCCACGTTTGTTTTAACACCGCTCACGTATCTGGGTGGTGTTTTTTACTCAATCACTTTGTTGCCTGGATTTTGGGCTAAACTATCGCATTTCAACCCCATCGTTTATATTGTGAATACCTTTCGTTTTGGCTTTTTAAATATCAAGGAGCAACATATTGCCGGTGCTTACGGCGTTATGCTGCTTACGTTTGCTTTATTATTTATGTTAGCGTTGCGTTTGCTGCGCACTGGCAAAAATTTGCGCCAATAAAAAAATTATATTTTCAATGGCTTATTTTCGCTCGCATTATCGAGTGAAAAAAACCATAAAAAGACTACAAAGTAAGGCAAAATATACTATATTTAGTTTTGAATACAGCCTAATGGTTGGCATTCCTGAGCCAACAGTAGAAAGATAGGAGAGTCGCAAGCTGACGTTGTGTGCAAGCTTAGCAATTATGATTAAGAAGCCTAATGCGTCACTGAGATTCACCAAATTTATTAGAATCGAGCTCAGAGAACGTCAGCCTTTAGGTTTTTTTATGCCTGACATTAATTTTGTGAATCGTTATCGTCTTTTTTGCGTGCTGGTGGGTAAGGGCTTAAGCCTGGTCTGATGCTAGCTTGTTCATTGAGTTCGCGTAGCATATCTTGTTTTTGTTGCTCTAGTTTATCAGTGAGTTGTTGTAAATGTTGGTGCATTTCTTCAAACATAACTTGTTCAATTCGTTCTTCTGCTAGCTTCGCTAAAATATAATTGTGACTTTGTCGAATAATAAAAAGCAGCTCATTGGCATGCTCAATGGTATTTAAATGGTGTTCTAAAAATTTCTTTTTTTGTTCATCTTCGGTTTGGCCTGCTTCTTCAAGCTGCGCGCAAATCACATCGAAACGTTTGATAAGGTCATGAAGATAGTCGTGATATTGCTGGATATTGGCATGTTGTTTGATTTCATCGACCAGTAAACTATGTTGGTCAATCAACGCTTGCAATTCGCGAATTTGTTTTTCAATAGCGGCTATATCATTCATTAAGGCTTACTCTGGGCTAATTCTGCTTCATGCTTCTTA
>CAYXLV010000359.1:0-2318 GCA_964465995.1 uncultured Coxiellaceae bacterium
TAGTGAAATCGACTCGATGGGTACGTTGGGGTCGATGTCAGCGCTGTAGTCGACGGTGTCAAATTTAAAGCCAAAAAGGTGATAAAAATCATCGCGGTATGTGGCTAAATCGGTCAATGATTCGATGTTTTCAGTAGTTACTTTTGGCCAAATGTCATTAACTTGTTGTTGGATGTCAGCCGCCATTTCCCAATCATCTAAGCGGACGCGGCCGCGATCATCAGTTTGCAATCCAGAATCGCCAAAAGCTTTTTCGGCAAATAAGCGATAAATCTGCTCGATACAACCTTCATGGGTGCCTTTTGCTTGCATAAGCTTGAATAAGATAGACATGTACAACGGTACGACCGGAATGGCGGAACTGGCTTGTGTTACTAGGGCTTTATTCACTGATAAGAAGGCTTGGCCGCCAGTGGCTTTTAATGTTGTATTGAGTTGGTCTGCGGTTGCTTGCAAATGGTCTTTAGCGCGACCAATTGTGCCGTTTTTGTAAATAGGATGGGTTAGCTCTGGGCCAATATAAGTGTATGCCATAGTGGTAGCACCATCTGCCAATAAGTTTTCTTGGCGTAAACGGTCTATCCACATTGCCCAATCTTCACCGCCCATAACGGCAATCGTATTGTTAATTTCATCTTCAGTAGCGGGCTCCATCGATACGTCTTTTACCTCACCCGTCATCGGATCAACGGTTTTGTTTGCATAGGATTGGCCAATTGGCTTTAAAACGGAGCTAAAGGTTTCGCCGGTATTCGGATGAATACGACGCGGCGCTGCTAAACTGTAAATAACACAATCCACCTGCTGTAAATCTTCACGGATCATTTCACAAACTTGATCTTTGATTTCATTTGAAAAAGCATCACCATTAATACTCTTCGCGTAATGACCTGCAGCGTGTGCGGCTTTTTCAAAAGCGGCGCTGTTGTACCAGCCTGCCGATGCAGTGCGTTTCCCCGCTGCTGCTTTTTCAAAAAAAACGCCTATGGTTTTTGCATCACAACCAAATGTGCTGACAATACGACTTGCTAAACCATAGCCTGTCGATGCACCAATAATTAAAACACGTTTTGGACCGTTGACTTTAGGTTTTGCTTTTACATAATCGATTTGCTGCATAACATTTTTTTCACAGCCCGCTGGGTGTGAAGCCGTACAAATAAATCCACGAATTTTAGGTTCAATAATCATTAATTAACTCCTGACTAATTTATTACATCGGTGAACGATCGACTTTATTTTTTGGCATCCCTTTCTGCTTTAAAAAAAAGGTTTTCCAAGGCCCTTTTGCATGAATTTGCACTGTAACGGGTTGGTCAGTCCACTCGTAGTGAGGTACATACGGCGGAATCACAACAAAACTACCCGCGGGTAAATCAGATACTTTAGATTTTACAAATTGTTTACCCCAGCCAGTATGCGCCGTGCCCTTGATAATTGTGACGAACGCGGCTGACTGATGGTAATGTGCCAGCTTGCGGTAATGCGCCGGCAACGACACCCGCAGCGTAAACGGACCAGCTTTGTGCGGGTCCCCGCTCAAAATCGCGACTTTAACACCAGATGGCAAAGTTTGCCAATGCAAATGATCAGGGGTTAAAATTTTAAGCGCGTATTTTGCTACAGGTGTCACTTGATGTGAAAACGCATTACCCAGCAAGCAAGTGCCAACAACAGTGGCAATTAATAAATACTTTTTGTTTAACATCATTAGCTTCTACTTACCTACTAAACTCGTATCAATAGACATTGATGTAACCACTTTAGGCGGTGACACTTTGCGAAACAGTTTTGGTAATATCATAGCGACTGCGATAATCAGCATGGCAACCCACTCTACCTTTGTCGGCACTTCATTTAGCAAAAAGTAAGCAAAACTTAAGCTAAACACCGGGTCAAACAGTTTAATGTTCGCTACATACATTGGCGGCACAATTTTAATAGCTTTTAACCAGAAGGCTTGTGCCAATACAATCGCAATACCCGCATAAACGAGCATTAATATCCAAAGCTCACCTTCGAACACTTGCACGAAGTGATGCGCTCCAAACAGAAAAATCACAAAGAAAAAAAACAAAATGGCTGAACCAAAATTTCTTGAAAACACATAGGCGCCGATGGAACAATGCGGCGAAGCTAAACGACTGAGAATTTCATTTAATGCAAAAAATATTGTGGACGATAAAATTAAGATATCACCCGTATTTAAGCTAAAACCATGATTATTCACCACGACTAAAATAGCGACCGCAACCGCCATGATTAAGTAGCTCACTACCTCAACCAGTTGCAAGCGTGATTTTAAAAAGATATAGGCC
>CAYXLV010000360.1:0-2315 GCA_964465995.1 uncultured Coxiellaceae bacterium
GAATGAAATACTAGTGAATAATCTCTAATTTTAGGCATTTCCATTAGCAGGCGTAATCCGATATCAACAAGTGCATAATCAACGCGAATTTGCATATAGCGATAATGCATCGCAAATTTTGTGTGGCTGACAAAGTATAATTGATTGCGCTCGATATCTTTTTGAACAGCCACTTTCTCAGTCGAATCCGACTTTATAGTCGCATCATAATTAATCCGCTTTAACTCATCTTGTAAGTTACTAATCAAAGCCCATTGCCGACCTATATATTGCTCAGACTCAGTAAGCTCACCACCTATTTGATCAAAGCGATTACGTCTCGCAAGCTCATTAAGTTTCAGCAGTCTTAGCTCAGAATTATCTGTAAATTTCTCACCTGATAATTCAAGTGCATGATTAATTTGGCTTTGCGCCTGTGCTAGTTTTTGTGTTGACGCTGTTGGGTTAACCGCTGCCACTAGCTCAAAATCTTTATTCAAGCCACAATACAACAAAAAATTTTCAAGAAAATTTTCAGACTTAATACTTGAATTCACTTCTTCTAATTGAAATAGACTCATCAAGGCGAATCTTAAAGCACCTACTGTTGTCTCCACCTTATTGTCATCAATACTTTGATTAACCTTTCCAAGTGAACCCTGCATGACTGCTTCCGGCTCAGGTTGCGACTTGTTCAACATTAGTAAATATTTTTGTGGCTCTAGCCCATTTCTTGTGTCATCTGGCCATGATTCTGCATGTTTAAGCATATACTCATAGGCTTGATCTATCGGCCCCCTATTCTGATCCAAGTCATTTGCCTCAAAATCAATTTTTTTACAAAGCTCAATAAAATTTTGTATTGAGATATCAATATCAACATTACTAATATTTTTTTCCATGTCACCGACAAACTTCTTGGATTGATCATCATCTTGCAGTTTTTGATCATCTCTAACAAAAGAGCAAAGCTTTTCTAGTTTATCCTTATAATGACTGAGTTTCTCAAGATAATTTTGCTCTAACTTATTTTCTTTACACTGCTTCAGTTCTGATAAAGCGTCTGCCAAATCATCTTGCAATCGCTTCAATTCTGAAAACTTTTGCTGTCTCTCGTATTCATTATAAACACTAGACCCCACACTGATTGCAGCATGCAATATGGAGGCTGCTTCTACCAAGAGTCGAACTTGTGGAAAAAAAATGGTAGATAAAATAGGTTCAACAATCCAGCCAAGGCCAATTTTTTTCGATGCTTTGTTAATTAATGGCTGCACACTACCAACAAAATTGTATAGCATGGCTAATTTTGTAACAGGACTTTGTGCTAGCTCGCCAAAGGCAATCATGGTATACCGAAAAAGAACACCTGGCGGCTCATCACCAGTCCATGACTTATAGGCAAACCTATACGCCTGCAAACCCAAATTTATCAATGTTGTTCCAGATAAAATTAAGTTAGATGCAAATGCAGTATTCGTGATTTTTTTGTCCCACCAACTGTATCCAGTATTATAAATAGTCATAGACTGTAAATACATTTCAGTTGCGTTCACAGTTGCATTTAGCGTAGGCACAATATTCTTTGTTATTGCAGTGTAATAAGTGTTATTTTCCTTGAAGTTAAAAAATTGCCCTTTATCAGTAAAAAAATTGAGCAAACCCTTTAACATCAAATTTCCCACTCGAAGCGCAGATATAGCATCAATGCTTAGCAGCCTACCTCGCATCGTTCCTAATTTTTCAATGCTTTGTTCAATTTGAGGATCTGGGGCATCTAAATCTATCTTCTCCAGCAAGGATAGTCTTACAACTTGCAAGCAAGCCTCGTTTTGTAAAAGCACACTAAATATTTCCATTAATTCCGGAGCAGCATTTGCGAAAGACTTTGCCCAACTATTTTCAGACACTATATTCTGCTTATTTAAATAGGTTGCAAGCGCAGACAACCCATGCTGCAAGCCTTTCAATACAAGCCCAGCCACAAAAAAATTACACTCGATATCCTCACGCCTGATTCTCAAGGCCAACCACTCCTCACCAGATGGAACTAAACCTTGCAGAGCAGAGTCATTGACCGATATATTTTCGTGATTTAAATTTTTATTTTGCTTTATATAATCAACAATTTTATTTTCAGCGGTTATGACTATCGCTTCAAAAGTACCTGGCGCGCTTAAACTAGCTTTTTCGCAATACATTTTTGCTTTATTGATATCACCTAATAGCAGCGCTACATCTGACAGTAAGAAAAAGTCATGCGCCGTCCTGTCTTGGCCAATACTTTCCAATAACTTATATGCATCTTGATACGCCCCTTCATCGCGATACAATAG
>CAYXLV010000361.1:0-2311 GCA_964465995.1 uncultured Coxiellaceae bacterium
ATCAAAACAATTCTTGACCTCTTCAACTTTATCTTCACTAAGTGAACCTAAAATAGTATGGACATGGCTTTTAAAAAGATCAATAAAGCTCGATTTAATGTCTATCTGACAGCGCAAGCGGTCAAAAGCAAACTTAATAGCATGTATTTTTTCATCCACACTGGCATGCAGAAGAAAATACTGTAAAATTTCTTTGCTTGACTCTTCGCGATTTTCAAAGCATGCAAAAAGTGGCCGAGATTCCATTGGGTAATCTTTAAAATCTAAACTAGCTCCCTTTGAAACCAATTTTTTAATTACTGCTAATGAATCTTTGCTTGCCTTTATTGCTGGCCAATAGAGTATTGGACTGGTCTTCATGAGGTCTGATTGATCGATGCTATCAACCTGCTTAAGAACCTTCAAAAGGAACATAATATTTTTGTAATAACCATATCGCACAGCAGTATATAATGGGCTATTTTCTTTGGTCTCTCTTAAATTCAACAAACCAGGATAAAATTGATAAATTGCTTCGACAATTTCTATCTTGTCATATGCTACAGCTAACCTCAAAGGATTTGCATCTTCTGGTGAAAAAACATAGTTTTGCCGGCGCAATTCAGTTAAACATTCTTTCACTTGCTCAGTATTGCCCCTTGGAATCGCTATGCATGCGACGCCTAAAGGCATCGTAGTGGTCATTCCTGTAGCCCATTCTTGGACTGACTGAGATAGAAGTACTCCACCCTTTTTAACACCGTACTCTTTTGTGCTATTCAGAGTTTCCCGTAATCCATTAAAGTGCTCGGATTTTATTTCTGCTTCTTGAACTATTAGCCTATCTAATTTAATAATTTCTAAATAAAGCGAAGACCTCATAAAAAAATTTTCTTTGTAACAATCTATCGCAGTTTTTAATAAGGCTTGGACTTCACTATTATCTGCCACCTTTTTATTTTTAATTAATTCGTTCAATTTATCTATTTTATACTGCTTAATTGCATCACCCAATTGTTGCAACATATATAAAATGATATTTGTCTCACCCTTATATCCAAACTGTTTTGAGTTAACAAAAATCTTGATGGCTGATGCCGGCATTTTTTTGCAACCGCACTTTCCTAAAGGATAGTTATCAAAGTCATATGGACTACGAGCATCATCCCCTCTATCAATTAGTGATAATGCAATATTGCGAAATTGATTATCATTCTGGTGGAAGGTATTGACTGATTTCATTAAGAATTGCTCTACCAGTCTTTGAAACGTTTCTAAATCTCCTGGTTCAAAATCAGTTTTACCTTGCATGATACGGTAGTAATGCGCCAAACTGACAGCATCGCCACCTTTCTCAGGCACATAGTCAGGTTGCTGCTCCTGCAATGCAAGTGATAATGAGGTATGTCGCAATCCAAAACCGTTGTGATAAAAAAAGTATAAATCATCGTTATCAAACATGGGTTCTGGCACTTTTAAATTCCTCGCGGCTTATGTAGCAATGGTGCAATTATGACCAACTTAAGTTTTGTGTCAAGACATAGCACGCTGCAACTAGTGACGGAGAGCCATATAATTCACTAGGTAAGATGGTTTGACGCGCCCGGTTTTTGTTGGGCCTCACCTTGATCGGCACCAACCTACGCACAACCTAGATCATGCTAACCCTAAAATTTTACAACGACGCTATTTTCCAAAAGGTTTTTTCCCAAAAGTATTTTCCGATATGGACGGTTGATTATTCTTGATATTATTAAGATGCTGAAAAAAACTGACTACATCATCTCTCCTGTCGTTAACAACTGGATTTTGCGCTGTAATAATAATTTTTTTCTCACCGAAATTTACCTCCTGCTTTATTATCAAACCCCTTTTTTCGAATTGCTCTTTGACATTCTTTGCTCGCTCAAAACTTGACACATGAACAGAATCAATCGACCAAACGATCCCCGTATAACCACTGAACGCCCATTGTTCTGCACCAATACCTTCAACCTTGGGTGAATCACCCACCAGCGCCGTCAAAATTAGCTGCTGAATCTTAGGAAAGACAGGATAAAGCAGAGTACTCTCTTGCAAGCAATCATAAAGCACATGGCCAGGAAAGAAATGAGCCTCACTCGCATTAGGATTGGCCTCTTTCATTTTTTCAACATATTTTGTAAGGTCGATCAATCCTACAGTATCGACAAATTTCGATGAAGCAAAATAATCTCTTACTTTTTTATCGAAATATTCCCTGGGGAAAATTACATTTAAATATTCCATTCTTGCACTATCATCAAGTGGCAGAAAAACTGGCAGCTTTTCCAAAATTCTCGAAATTTCAGAC
>CAYXLV010000362.1:0-2292 GCA_964465995.1 uncultured Coxiellaceae bacterium
TCAAAAAATGTAGTGCGTTTGCCCTAGGCTGACCTCATGGCTGCGTATATCTTAATAGATCTGAATTTAACCTTAAAGGGTTTAATCAACCTTATCTCAATGCTTTGTTCAATCAATGTTCAAAGAAAGCAATTTAAGCAGCAAAAAAAGTTGTCCATGATGGATTGTGGAACGTTTTTAACTATTTTGTTTAGAACGTAGCGCTTAAATTGTAAGGAGTGAGAAAAAGGAATATTTATTAAGACGAATAGCTCCTGGCGTTTCTTGTCGCGCCAAAGTAGCTCGTGTGCTTCCCTTTGGCGCCACGCTTATAAAAACTCTTGGAAAGGAATATTATTTATTTTAAAACATGGTCATGCATGTGTTTTTATTTAATTTTGTATTTTGCCACTCATTTGGGATATCACCTTGTATTTCAACAAAAGAACTTGATGATATAAAATTTCTTGGAAATATAGCTAAACATTTTTTTGGGCTGTTTTTTATTGATGGATATAAAATTGCCTCAACGCCAGATAGCTCTGCGATTTGACCTAGTATTTGCGAGTTAGATGGGATGTCAACTTGCATAGGTAGGTTGCGCCAATTTTCCGATAATATTGAGTTGCGTAGTTCACTTAGTGATTTGATAGCTGGCATCTGGGGCACTTGAAGTGCATTTGCCTCTTCTTTCAGCTGTCTAGGTAGTTTGATATTTTTTATTTCATTAAAGAAAGCTGCTAATGTTTTACTAGAGGTTAGATCTAAATACTGGTAAATTTTTCCTTTTAAAACAACATTGGTAAATCCGCCATCACTACCACTGGCTAAAAGTAATTCCTCAGGGCTGAGTCCATTATATTTTTTATTTTGTTTTTTCTGAAAACGTTCTCTGAATGCTGTTTCATAGTCTTCAGCAATATAAAGTGCCGGGAAAGGTTGGAATTTATACTGATCAATGTCGCCGATATTAAACCTCCCGCCAGGGTCGTTTAATAAGCTGCCTTTCGCGGATAAGGGGGTGATTGAATATTGATTTGACACTAGTCTATTCCAGTCATCAAATTCGAGTGGCTTTGCAGCAGTATTGTTGTTTATTGAGGTTTTTAGGCGGTCTAATATTTTTGATCGTTCTTGATGGAAATAGGAATAGTGCTTGTAATAATAATCAATCACTTCGGCATATTTCTTTTTCCAGCGATTAATATTAGAAATTTTTAGTAGCTCAGTAGGGATATAACAAATGAAATCTTGATTAAGCGTATTCATTTTTATGGTAAGTTCCCTGAGCGAGCATTAAAAATAAATTTTTGCAGTTTTTCATAGCGTCCAAACTTAATCATATCAATAGGGGACATGTTCCCAAGCATTGGGTTTTTTGTATTAAACCACAGTTCTGCTTTTTTTATGTCACCATTAAACTGTTCAACAACAATATTAATGATGTTCCCTATTTCCATTAGTCTTGTTTTTAACTCTTTGGGCATGCGGTTATCAAAACGAATAGACGTTTTGGCTAGCCCGGTTGCTTTTGCTATATCATTTTTTTTGAAGTCTAAGAAGTCTACAACCTTTTCTGCTCCTTTTGGCTGATTGACGCCAATGAAGTCATTGTTAGCAACGGTATCATAAATATTGTGAGCTGCTGGCTGCATGGTTTTTGTTTCCTAATTATTAAGATATAGCCACAGTATAGCCACGATTTAGCCTTGTCTCAACCGCATGGCTGTATCAAGGTAGCTTTGAATGGATATTTTGTTGCTAAACAGGCTTGTAGGGCTCTGTGTGCTCAGGTCGAGTTGACTTAGGCTGCGGTTTTATTGAAATCAAGAAGTTAGCTTGTAAAACACAAAAAGAATAATACTTCCTGCCCTCACAAACCAAAAACTATCATTGAATTTTTTAAATGAGAAGCCAGCCAGCTCGGCCTAGACTTGAGCTCCTTAAGAATCATAAAGTTAAGCAAGCAATTGGGACAATTAGCAGGTGCGCCCTAGCTCTTTCTTATTATTTGATATTCGTGGCATTGGTGACGATAGATTCATTTCCTCCCCAGAAAGGGTGCTCCCGTCTAACAACTTCATTTTTATAACTTCGAACTGTTGTATGCAAGACCCTTTTCCTTGGAAATCTGGCAAACTATCTTCGACTTTTTTAGAAATAGAATTATTGGTAAGCATTATATGAATAGCAATATACCTTTCATAAGCGCTCAGGGACTTGCCTTTCGCTATGTCTTGGAAAGGGTTTATGGTTTTAAATTTCTGAAATAAATCTGCTGTTTGTTTGCTAAATGCATTGACAGCAAATTCA
>CAYXLV010000363.1:0-2291 GCA_964465995.1 uncultured Coxiellaceae bacterium
AAGTTGTTATTATTGTTATTATTATTGCTGTTTGCATCAACTCTAACATGCTTAGTTCGAACCCTACTTTTTTTGCTTTTTTTACTAATCGCCTCTTGTTTGGAAGTTTTTTCTGCTTCTAAAGTAGACTGGCTGATAGTTGTTGCACCCTGATTTTCGGCTGGTGGAAGAGGGTTAGCCGGCCGTGGTATAGAATTATTTTTTGTTTCTGTGGCCAATAAAGAAGAATCAGGTAATTGTGAAGCAGAGTCATTTTTAGTTTTTTTGTTAAAATCAGCAGAGCTGGTTGGCTGCAAGGAGTGCTGTAAGTGTGTATTTTTAAATGTTTTGTTGGATACCTTGTTCGAGCCAGATGACTTTTTCTTTCTTTTAGCTTTTTTGGTTTTTTCTGATTCAACAAGTGTAAAACCATGCTCTGAAATAACTTCATCATTATGCAATATAACGCCTTGTATTTCACCTTCTTTGTATCTTTCTAGCTTTGCAGGCTTTTCTATATTTTCGGTAGGCTTGGTTATAATGTTTTTTTCTGGTTTTGGTGGCACAGTATCTTTGTTAGCTGTCTTTAGCCCCTTCTTCTTTTTGGATTCTTTAGATTTCTTAACAGGAGTAGGATTTTGCTCTATCTCTAGATTATCATTTGCAAATTCTAAGCGAAAATTTTCCACATATGTTACCACAGTTTTATACATATGATCGGCAAGATCTGAGATATGTTTTATAAGTGCCGAGTGAGCCCGACGCTTTTCTTTCATTTTTTCTGAAACTTTTTTAATACTTGAAGGAAGTTTATCAACAAATTCCATAATGCGATTATTATTTTCTATGCTACTACTAATATTAATAGTAGTTATAAAGCCATCTATGCATTTTTTAACTGTCTCGTTAAGCAGTTGCGATGTAATAGAAAAATCCTGTATCCCTACACCTTTTTTAAAGCCTTGTACCAGCTCAGCTGCTTTGCTAATAATATCAGTCAGCTCATTTATGATATCAATATTTGACAATGTATCAGGTAAAAATTTCTCCAGATTTTGTCTTTCGCAAATGAGCATCAAAAAGTACATCCGCGTATGCAGCTTTACACTTTTTTCTATAGACTTAGAATTTATAATTTTTTCATAGAGCGCTTGGGTTGGTCTAAAATCTAAAAATGGCTCATGAAGAGTAGAGTGATTTCGAGGCAGCATCGCTAAAACAGTATTAAATCCATTAGCTAAACTCTCATTGACTTCAAGGTCAGCGCTTACTTCGATAGCTGCAAATGCTTTTAGAAACTGATCAACAAAATAAACGGCTTCGTTAAACTGGCTAAGATCAGTGTATGGATAAAACGCCGCCCAGGCCAATGCCAAATCAATAGCAACCGAGGTAATTTTATGTTGCATTAAAGTAAAGTGCATAGCGTTAATACTATCAAGCATGTCTGGCACTAAGGCATATTCATTTGATTGCTTTATAGAAAGAAAGTTTCTAGTCAAAAACCATCTTCCGTTCTCAGACTTAGCTGAATATATTATGTTTTTAAGAATACTACCAACCATGTCCTTAAAAGCTGATAAACTATTTTTCTGTATGCTAGACACAGACGGGGCATGCACTACTAAACTAGCAGATTCACTTATGGATTGGTCATAATGATTTGGCGGAATAAAAAGATCATCGAAGATAAAGTCTTTCGAATTATTCTGCATTACCAAGTAACTCTCTTTTACAACTCGTTGCAGCACACCTTCATCTTCTAGCACATCCTTAATGAAGGGCACTTTTAGCTGCTTAATACTCTCCAAGATATTTTTGATATCACTGTATAGCTTATAATTTTTTTCGCCACTATTGACTGAGAACGAGGGAAGCGATTCAGGGTGTATTTGATTAAGTGAAGAAATCGCCGCCGTTTTATCATTGTAATAAAGATGAAAGACAGCCTGGCTTATATGGCAATTAAACAAAATGAAAAAACGGCTTCTTGGGGTAGTAATAACATTAGAATTAACCCAATTAGCATACGAATCGATGGCATTTGAATAAATTGATTTATCAATTTTTTCTTCATACAAACCATTTATCAAAGCAAAATTTAAAATTTCAAACAAAAGAAAATTATCTTCAGCAGCCTGGTATTGCTCAACATCCTCAAAACTTAGCTCATTTAATACAGCGCTAGCATTCGTTAACAAGCTATCGCACCCTGATTCGAGTGCTGGATAATGCTGCTTTTGATTTAGTGTCAAGATATCCTTATACATCTTTAAGTGCTTATCACTGTTTCCTGTAATGGTGTCACATAA
>CAYXLV010000364.1:0-2282 GCA_964465995.1 uncultured Coxiellaceae bacterium
ATTGTAGTAGGTTATAAGTTATTGAAATGCGCCAGCTTGGCACTTTTAAATGATAAGTGCTAACTTCTGTTTCTTTTTTATCTTTTTCTTCGTCTTCAGTTATTTTGGTGACAGTCAGTTTGAAGATAGGATTGCCATTTTCATCATTGGCATCCTCTTTAAGCTCAAATGTTGCTGTCACAGTTGGGCTTGATTTTTTATCGGATTTTTTGGCAGATTTTTTGTCGGGATCATTACTATTAAAAGTTTCCATTTTTGATGATTTTTTGCTGTGTTCAATTTCAGCTTCTAGGATTAGTTCCTTGATATTATCAGGTCTATTTTTATTCATAAGCAACGCCTCAATTTGATATTAATTGTCAGGTAACGCGTATTATCAGCCAAAGCTGCTCAAAATGTAAATTAAAAAGTGACAAAATAATGTATTTAATTTTCTGTTAATGTTTCTTAGGTAGGCGTTATTTAGGTGAGAGCATTTTTGAGGCGCTTTCAGCAAGGCCGGTATGTTCTTTACTCATTCTTTTGAGTATGTCGCTGTGGTTAATAAAAAAACTGGATGAATTTGTTTTAATGTGATCTTTGGTTAAATCGATATTATTATCATGTGATAGCCAGCTGAGAGGGCGGGCGCCCGCGTTAAAAAGTGATTTAAAAAAGCCGGCAACACCTCGGTGTTTTCTGATTTTCTGTTTGTCTATTGTTTTATCTTCATCGATATTAATCGACTTATAAATGTCTTTGTAGGCTTTAATATCTATTGTGTCTTTTTCTAGCTCACGGTTAATTTGCTCTAGAATTTTTGTGAGTTTGTTTGTAATTGTATGAAAGACCCCTCCTTTTGTTACTTGCCAATCAGTATCAGACCGTCTTTCTGCGATAAAGTTTTCAAACGCCATATCTTCCTTCGTTAAGGTATCGAGAAGCTGTTCAAGGTCATAACGCATTTTAATTTGCATAGCGTCTTTAAATCGCGCTTGTATTGGCGATTTCGTGCTTTGATCCTCTAGCTCTAAAAGCCGCTTAATAAGGTTTTGGTCACCAAACAACTTGCGGCATTCGTTGTAGATGGTTGTATATTTAGTTTTAAAATCTATGGTCTCGTTCGTTTTAAGGGTCTCATCAATCGTGTTACTGAGTGTTTTTAGGTTTGTATCAAAATCGTGTATCTCTTTTTTATTCAGAAATTCGACACAATCTTCTGCAAGCGAATGATAATGACTCAAGTCTTTCTTAAGCTGCTCCTGCAAGGCTGTTTGTACAGGTTTCTCTATCGCATCAATGGAGGCAGGGTTATCGATAGGGTCTTTTGGTCCATAAACGTCGTTATCAACGAGTTTTAGATCGACCATATCGTATATAAGCTTGTTGATGTTGTCAGCATGAGGTAGCTTGGGGTCTAATTGCGAAGATTGCTCTTCTTGCGTACTTTTGATGCGAAATTTTGTGGTTAACTCGTTAAAAATCACACCAATAGCGTAAATATCTTGGCGCAAGGTGAATGTTTCACGAGGCATATCAATTTGTTTTGGAGGGTTGCTGAAATCTAATTTGAGTTCATCAGTGCAGGGGTTTTGGTTAAGACGGTTTTGAGTTTCTTCTGCTTCCTTTTTAAATACATCAGTCTGCGTTTTAATAAAATGGTCTATCTCGTGCTCTGTTTCAATGAGTTTTGCTGAAGTTTCATTAAGACTTGTCAGGGTCTTAGCAAAGCCTACTCTTGAATTTATATAGTTATTTAGGTTGTTTTGTGCAGTTGCTAGGCTGGCTTTTGCATTAATTAAAGCTGATTGTAAAGGCTGTTTCTCCGATTCTAGGTATTTTTTAGCATTCGGCAAAAGATATTCTGTTTCGCTAAGAGCAGATAAATTTTTGATAATTGTCTGTTCAAGGAATCGGGTATGCCTTTGATTTATGCGTTGTATTTCTCTGAGTTTGTCAATAACTTCCGAGTTGAGTCGTTGACGTTTTTTATCCAGTTCTTTGCGCTCATTTCGAGCCTTTAATGCTTTTGTAAGCCCATTTCTCAATGTGCATCTGATAAAGCTAAATGGTTGCGCCAGTTGATTATTGGCCTTAGTTAATTTTGTAAATGTTTCTTCGGCCTCAGCGTGGATTTCTAGTTTATGGTTGCTCGTTTCTGGAAGCCATTTAGGTTTTGGGATTTTTTTATTGGAGTCATAGTGCTCCTCAGCAAAGCGCGTTTCTTCTGCTTTAAGGGTATACAGAATGTGGTTATACACGGTTAGTCGTCGATATAATTTTTTAACGGGGCTGTATTGAAA
>CAYXLV010000365.1:0-2280 GCA_964465995.1 uncultured Coxiellaceae bacterium
CGCGCACGCAATAAGGACAATAGTTTGTGCTGTAAATTTCGACTTTTGCCATCAATGACCTCACTTGGTTGTCGTTGGTAGACCGGCTGATTTCCATGCATTGAGCCCGCCCGTTAATACTTGCACTTTTTCAAAACCGGCTTTTTTAAGCTTAAGTGCAGTTGCCATGGCTTTTTGGCCGCTGCCATCAACCACAACCAATGTTTGTGATTTATGCTTATTAATTTTGTTTAAATTTTGATCCATGCTGGCCTGTGGCAAGTTGATAGCGCCTAATATGTGACCATCTTTAAAAGCGTTGTTTTCACGAATATCAACCACGATGGCATTATCGCGATTAATGAGTTGAGTTAATTTTTGCGGGGTAACACCAGAGGAACCGAGGCCTTTGGATCGGGCCTCTTCAACAAAGACCATAATGAGTAATAAGATAAATAGGCTGCTTAAAAACCAGTGATTGAGTAAGAAGTGACCAATTTTTGCGATATCCATAGAGTAAAGCTCGTGCTCTGTTATTTAAGGCCCATCAGTATACATGAATCATTAAATTTCAAAAGAGGCACTCTAAATGCAACCGAATGAGCGGTGTGATCAGAACTATTCACATTTTAAACAATGTCAGTTAGAGTGCGCTTTGCATTCTGACTAACACAGTATTTTAAAGAGCATTTTTATGACAAACACACCAAAACCAATTGCCTTAATTATCCTCGATGGCTGGGGATATCGCGAAGAACACGCCCACAACCCAACTCAACAAGTCGCCACGCCCACCTTTGATCACCTCTACCAAAACTGTCCTTATACTTTAATTGAAGCTTCCGGCGCTGCTGTTGGCTTGCCCGATGGACAAATTGGTAATTCAGAAGTAGGACATTTGCATATTGGTTCCGGGCGTAAAGTGCCACAAGATTTAACGCGCATTCGCCAAGCTATTCAGAACGGTGAATTTTTTCAAAATACAGTGCTGCAAAAAGCAATTCAAGCTGCTAAAGCCAATGATCGTGCCGTGCATATTTTTGGACTGGTATCACCGGGTGGTGTGCACAGTCATGAAAATCAAATTATGGCGTTAATGGATTTAATTGCACAACAAGGCGTGAGTAAAAGTTATTTACACGCTTTTTTAGATGGCCGTGATGTACCGCCAAAATCTGCAATGGCTTCGATTGAAAAAATTAGTGCGCGTTATCAAGCATTACCTGGCGGACAAATTGCCAGCTTAATTGGACGTTATTATGCAATGGATCGAGATCTGCGTTGGGAACGTACGCAAGCGGCTTATGATTGCTTAACTTTAGGTAAAGCCGATTATCATGCGGATACAGCAACTGCTGCATTAGAAATGGCGTATGCCCGCGATGAAACCGATGAATTTGTTAAACCCACTTGTGTGATGCGTGATAAGCAAGCGATTACAGTGCAAGATGGTGATGTTGTTATTTTTATGAATTTTCGTGCCGACCGTGCGCGACAATTAACGCGCGCTTTTATTGAAACAGACTTTATTGGGTTTGAACGCACTGCAGTGCCTGCGCTAGCAGATTATGTGACCTTGACCATGTACAACAAAAATTTCAATGTTGATGTTGCCTATCCACCAATGGCAATGCATAACACGCTCGGCGAATATCTTGCTACGAAAGGCTATCAACAATGTCGTCTAGCCGAAACAGAAAAATATGCGCATGTCACTTACTTTTTAAACGGTGGTATGGAAACCGCATTTCCTGGCGAAGATCGCGTACTCATTCCCTCACCCAAAGTAGCTACCTATGATTTACAACCTGAAATGAGCGCCTATGAGCTCACTGATAAAATTATTGAAGCCATTAATGGTGGGCAATACGATGCTATTATGTGCAACTATGCCAATCCTGATATGGTTGGACACACGGGGATTGAAGCGGCAGCAGCTGAAGCCGTTTCGGTGGTGGATGCTTGTATAAAGCGTGTATTAGACGCTTTGGCTAAAGTCGGTGGTGAAGCATTAATTACCGCTGATCACGGCAACATTGAAGATATGTATAACAACAACACCGGCCAACCCCATACCGCGCATACCACCAATTTGGTACCATTGATTTATGTTGGGCGTACCGCCAAATTTGTTGATACTGCTGGCGCGCTTGATGATGTGGCACCAACCTTTCTATATGCGATGGGTTTAGATGCACCAAGCGAAATGACTGGGAAAAATTTATTACGCTTTAAATAAGTTAAGGATTTAACGTGAGCATAAAGGCTGTTTTGTTTGCAATTTTGCTACTATTGACGACT
>CAYXLV010000366.1:0-2274 GCA_964465995.1 uncultured Coxiellaceae bacterium
AATCAACAGGTCATTTAATTCATGTTATTGACCTCAAACCAGTAGGAATGTCAGTGGAAAAAATAAATGTTACATCTGCTTTTAAAGCTTGTCGCAAAGCCTTCATTTATGTTGGCGTCTTTAGCTTTTTGGTTAACTTATTAATGTTGACCGTCCCTTTATATATGTTACAAGTTTTCGACCGCGTTCTTGCCAGCCAAAGCTACGACACTCTGATTTACTTAACCATCATCGCAATCACCGCACTGGTCGTATTAGGTTTATTAGACATTGCCCGTTCTCGCATCCTCGTGCGAGTCAGCCGTTGGTTAGACAACCAATTAAGCCCCGTTGCACTGTCACGCAGCGCCGACACCATGCTCCTTGGCAGTAATTACGCCTCACAATCACTCCGCGATATCACCAATGTCCGCCAATTTTTAAGTAGCTCAGGTATTTATGCGATTTTCGATGCACCGTGGACGCCAATCTATTTACTCTTTATTTTCTTACTAAAACCCTCACTAGGCCTTATCGCCACAGCCGGTGCCATTGTCCTCGCTATTTTAGCCTTGCTGAATGAATTAGTAACCCGCGCACCATTGGCAGAAGCAAACGCACAAAACATCAAAAACCAATTGAGTATCGATAAAGCATTAGACAACGCAGAAGTCATTCAAGCGATGGGCATGCTCCCCAATATCGTTAAGAAATGGTTTACCGAAAATCAAAAAGTGCTCCATTTACAATCACGCGCCAGTGATTTATCCGCAACCCTTTTATCCACCTCTAAATTTATTCGCTTAACGCTACAGCTTGGTATTCTCGGTGTTGGTGCTTATCTGGTGGTTAAAGATCAAATGACACCAGGTGCGATGATCGCAGCATCAATTATCACCGCTCGTGCCTTAGCCCCTATTGAACAAACCATCGGCACATGGAAATTATTTGTTGCTGCAAGACAAGCTTATGCACGTTTAAAACAATACTTAGGTGGAAAAGATTTACGCGGTGAAAGTATTCGCTTACCAAAACCAAAAGGCTTCTTAAGCGTAGAAAACGTCACCTACATTCCCCCCGGCTCCAATAAACCAGTCGTCTACGGTGTCAGCTTCCAAATTAATCCCGGCGAAATTATCGCGTTAATAGGTCCATCTGGCGCCGGTAAATCCACTCTCGCACGATTAATGCTAGGCATTTGGATGCCAAGCAACGGTTGTGTTCGCTTAGATGGTGCCAATGTTTATGATTGGGAACGCACAAGTTTTGGTGAAGAGGTGGGCTACTTGCCGCAAGCTGTCGATTTATTTCCAGGCACCGTACGTGAAAATATCGCACGCATGTGTGATGGTGACGATACCAAAATTATCGAAGCCGCCAAAATGGCGGATGCCCATAACATGATTCTACGCTTACCCAATGGTTATGAATCCAATGCTGGCGGGTTCTCACTATCAGGCGGTCAACGCCAACGCATTGCCTTAGCCCGAGCCTTCTATGGTGACCCACAACTTATCGTATTAGATGAACCCAATGCCAGTCTTGATCATGATGGCGATATGGCACTTAGCCACGCACTACAAGCAGCACGTAAAAAACAAAAAACCGTCATCGTCATCTCACATCGTCCAAACATCGTACAACATGCCGACCGGATTATCGTGATGCAAGACGGTCGAATTGAAATGCAAGGCAGTCACGACGAAGTCATGCAAAAACTACAAGCAAACGTTAAAAAAATAAAACAAGAAGGCGGAGCTGATGTCGAATAATAAACAATCATTACCTTCCCCAAGCTCGGATCCTGCAAAGCAATTGATTGGTATTGATATGCCTGACCAACCCAAAATTAATCGATCCCGTTTATTCGGCATTATTGTGATTATTGCTTTCTTTGGTGGTTTTGGTCTTTGGGCAGTCTTAGCGCCTTTAGAAAGCGCCGCCATTGCTCCTGGTAAAGTCATTGTAGCCGGTTACCAAAGAACCATTCAGCATTTAGAAGGTGGCATTATCGAAGCAATTTATGTAAAAGATGGTACCAAAGTAAAAAGAGGGCAGGTGCTGATTAAGCTTGACGACACCCGCGCCAAAATTGCATTACAAATTCGCCGCAGTGAAGTGCACGAATTGATGGCCATTGAAGCACGTTTAATTGCTGAACGTGATGACGCCAAAGTAGTGACTTTCCCAAAACGTTTACTCGATGCTAAAAACGACCCAAAGCTGCAGGAAATCATCAGCAGTCAACGCATGATTTTTAAAACCAAAAAGAAAAATTTGCAAGACAGTATTAAT
>CAYXLV010000367.1:0-2256 GCA_964465995.1 uncultured Coxiellaceae bacterium
TAGAATGCGCATGTTGCCGATCGCCAGCCCCACCCATCCCTTACATCAATTAGCGACACCGCTGACAGTAAAAGATTTACGTCAACATTTACAAATTGTCGTGCGCGATGTTGGTTTAACCTTATCAAAGTCAGTCGATTGGTTTACAACAAATAACCGTTGGTACGTTTCGCACTATTTAACCGCCATTTCTGCGGTCAAAGCCGGCTTAGGTTTTGGTTGGATGCCAGAATTAAAAATTCGTGAACTATTAGAACGCGGTGAGGTAAAACTTTTAGATGTTCGCAGCATGCCAGAAGCCTATTTTCCCATGCACTTAGTCTACGCAGACGGTCAACACATTGGTCCAGCAACCCAAGCGTTAGCTGATATTATTCAGCGGGTGTCGAAGAAATATAGGTTGATGGATTAAAGCGGATCTTGCTCAATTCCTTTCACTGAATACGCTTTGCTGGTGATAATTCGTCCTTTGATACCCAGTTCATTTTCGGCTTGGGCTAATGCACGCTGTTCACGTTCGGCGGTTTTGGGGTCGCTCATTTCCCAGGTAACTTGAATAAGCTCTTTTTGCCCCTGTTTGTCGGTGGTAACGAAATCAATCTCATAGCCTTGTGCGGTATTGTAATAGCAGATTGTTTTACCTTGGCGTCTTAAATCAAGATAAACTTGGTTTTCAAGGCATTTGTGATACAGGTCTTTTATGTTTAGTGAGTACGCATGGATAAGGCCATTGTCAATAGCATAGGTTTTATAGCGATAGGTTTGTTGTGCTCGGATGGACTCTGAGTAAAACGGTACTTTAAAGATTAAAAAAGAATCTTCAAGATAGTCCATATAATTATGTAATGTTTCTCGGCTAGCTTTGTAACCTTGGCTTCTAATATCATTGTAAAATTTATTGATTGAAAAGGGTGCGGCTGTATTAACTAACAAGGTTTTGGTGAGGTATTTTAGTAATGTTGTATTTGCAATATTGTAGCGCTCAATGACATCTCTCAAAATAACGGTATCAACATAGTTTTGTAATGTTTCACGCCAATCATGTGATTGCATATGTTGCACAGCAGGAAAGCCACCTTTGTCAAAAAAGTCTTGTAGTTCTTGCTGAGATTTGTCATACATTTGCCGGCTGTAAGGTGGTTGTGGTGAAGGTAAGTTATGCGCCAATCGATATTCATCGAAAGAATAAGGGAGTACTTCGGTCGCCAGGGAGCGGCCTCGTAATGAGGTGTTGATTTCGGTGCTGAGTAATTTTGCGGATGAGCCTGTAATGATCAGCTCAATGGGTTTGCTTTTAAAAATGCGTCGAATCACTTTATGCCAGTTATCGGCAACTTGTATTTTATCTAAAAATAAATAACATTTTCTTTGGTGATTTTCAGGGTAAAGCGAATAAAACGCATCAATCAATTCAGCCATTTTTGCCGAGGTCATTGGGAATAAGCGGTCGTCTTCAAAATCAATAAAAAGAATGCATTCTCTTGCTATGCCTTGATCGAGTAGATGGTGGATTTGTTGGTAGAGCGTGTAAGTTTTGCCGGAGCGCCGCATCCCAATGATGACTTTGATCATTTCTGAGGTTTCTGGCAGCCTCACTGTTCTTGGTATGCAGTTTCGGGCTTCTTCAATTTCGGCAAAGGCTTCATCTAATAGGGTGGTTAGTAATTCTTTCATGTTTGGCTCCAGTCGCTGTATGTAATTATGCTATGTCTTTCAGAAAAGACAAGAATCATGCCTTTTGTATGGTTTCAAAAGACATGATGCGACTGTGCTGGGTAGTTTTACATTTTGTAAACTGTTTGGCTCCATTGGTCTGATGCCATGATGTCTCGATACTTAGGGAGGGATGTGTTGTGCTGCTGTATATTGGTATAAGACTGTTCAGACATGCGAATTAAAAACATACCTCGGTAGTTTCGGTTGGTTGAGTCAGGTTTTTTTAGCTGGCCTCTATTATTGGGGTTTTCAGAAGTCAGTTGCTTATCTGCAACGAAATCTTGTGCACTCTTAGCCGTTGAGAAAATAAGATGCGCCCAGCCGCCTTGTCCTTTATTTAGGTAAAACTGATATTTTGTTGGTGGAGAGAGGGGTGGAATATTGTCGTTACTGCTAAAGCTGCTTTCGCTGCTGTTGTTGCAGCTTTCATTATCGCTGTTACTGCTGTCATTGATAAGCGAATTATTTGCTAGAGGTGGGTTCTTCAATGCAATAGCGTTATTGTTATTGTTATTGTTATTGTTATTGTTATTGTTATTG
>CAYXLV010000368.1:0-2250 GCA_964465995.1 uncultured Coxiellaceae bacterium
TTACCCAACTTTTTGGTTTTGGTAAGGCGATTTGGTCATATAAAAGTAAGAGTGGTACGGAATACGCGATCGGTATTTTGCCTTTGGGTGGGTATGTGAAGATGCTGGGTGAGTATGAAGAAGCGCTAGATGAGTCTGAGTTGCCGCATGCTTATAATCGCCAGCCTTTGTTAGCCCGCATGGCCATTGTCTTGGCCGGGCCTGCGGTTAATTTTGTATTAGCCATTCTTATTTTCTTTGTAATTTTTTTGTTTGGTGTGCAGCATGTTAAACCTGTGATTGGCTCTGTTGCGCCTAATTCTATTGCCGCGGTGGGTGGTTTACAGTCTGGTGATCAGATTGTGGCAATTGATGGTATTAAAACACCGAATTGGCAACGCGTGATAATGGCATTGGTCACACGTATTGGTAGCCATGGCAAGCTGAATGTGTTGGTGAAAACACCTGGCTCAGATCAGTTGGCTAAACGCAAACTCGATATTCGGCAGTGGGATATCGATAAACGCAACCCTGAATTTTTTAAGAGCCTAGGTATTCAGCCGTATCAGCCTAAAATTCCGCCGATTATTGCGCAGGTGATGCAAGATTCACCGGCTGCAAAGGCGGGCTTGCAAGTGGGTGATCAAGTGCTTGCTGTGGATGGTCGCGCAGTGGATGACTGGGTGGCGTTTGTGAAATATATCCAGAGTCGTCCTAAGCAACGAGTATCGATTACTGTGTTGCGTGGTCAACAAAAACAAACACTATCGGTGGTAACGGGGACGCGTAAAGTTGGATCAAAAGTGATTGGGATTTTGGGCGTGCGTTCAAAACCAATTCAATGGCCGGCGGATTTGCTTGCAACTTATCGTTATTCATTTTTGGGTGCGTGGTGGCCGGCGATTCAACAGGTGTGGACGCTGACTTATTTTAATGCGGTTGTATTAGCTAAGATGATTGTTGGCAAAATTTCTATGCGCACTTTGGGTGGGCCCATCACGATTTTTAAAACAGCTGGCCAAGCATCGCAGGCGGGATGGCGAGTTTATTTTGGGTTTATTGCTTTTATTAGTGCAACTTTGGGTTTTATTAATATCTTGCCGATTCCGGGGTTGGACGGTGGTCATTTTATGTTTCAGCTGATCGAAGCCGTGCGGCGGCGCCCGGTGTCGGTGCGGGTGCAGAGTTTGAGTTTGTATCTTGGGATTTTGTTGTTGCTGTGGGTGATGGTGCAAGCGACGTTGAATGATATTTTGCGTTTGTTTTGATGCGAATGAAATTTAATGTTGTTTATTTGAAATACATTTTAACATTCTGAATATTAATGTATTTATAAGTTATTAAGCGGGTGCTTTTTGTTTTCTTAAGAGAATATTAAGCTTTCTAAATTTGCTAACTCATTTGTGAGATATCGCTTAGACGGCCTTAAGTTTTTTACCAATAAAAAAGACCGGTCATCAGTTCTTTGCATAGGTAATTCTGCTAACGTCATGAAAATTGGGAAGGTGAAAATTCTCGCGGGTGGTATTATTTTGTCTGTTTTAAATTTGAGCATTTTCGATCCTTGTGCGGTCCGGCGGCTGTGATAACGTAGTTTCTACCTCAAGGCAATTATTCAGCAACGAGTGGATACAGGACGTAAGATCTCTGAGTTGAAAGCTAGCGGGTATGCAAATAAAAGTTGGGTCACGGAGGATCAGACGATGCGAAGAGCGTTTGCAAGTTTAGCGATTATCGCGTTTGCAGGCTTATTGGGTACCAGTTTATTAACGGTGTTCAATAATACGACAGCAGGTAGTCGTTATTTAAACAGTCAGCCAATGGCGTACCCATATCTTATGGTGTATTAAGTTGGATGTTTTTTTGATTGTTTCATTTAAATCGACATAGCTATTTCCCTGAAAAGCCCATCACTTGTGATGGGCTTTTTTTTTTCTTGCATTGGCAGTCGGTCTTGACGCACAATGTAGCTACTTTTTTTAATGTATTAATGGTACTTAAGGAAGATCACCGATGCAAAAAAAAACAACCAGTTTCTATCTAAAATTTTTTATTTTAGCTATCTTTCCCTTCTTAATTTCTGCTTGTGACAAATTCAAAAAATCCTCCGCCGACCAACAAACCACCAGTGTAGCCGCCGCCTGTAAAGGTAATGCTTTTTTACAAAAGTTTGGTTGCTCGTTAAGCCAGGTGCAACGTTCTGCGCGTGCGGGTGATCCAGATGCGCAATATGCTTTGGGCTATATGTACTACTACGGTATTGGTACAGTC
>CAYXLV010000369.1:0-2250 GCA_964465995.1 uncultured Coxiellaceae bacterium
TTGTTGTAGTCCTATTAGTTTTTCAGAAGATAAATCAAAAATTTTTGATCAAATTCGCAATGGATTTATGAATATTGATATGAACATCCATTCGCTGCAAGTTGTCACAAAATCCCTACCAAACTATCCACCCCAAGGCGCTACGGTAAAAGCATATTTTGATCAATCTATCTTAAAAAAAATATCGGTCCGCTATCCAGTGGGCACCAGTAAAGTCACTAAAGATTATTATTTTAAGCAGGGACAGCTTTTCTATGTGAATTTATTGTCGGTTCACTATGATCCAAGCAAGGGTGCTATGACAGGGATGACCGATAGTCGATTTTTTATTGATCGGGGCAAGATTATTCACTGGATAAAAAACAAGCAACTTGTGCCATTTAATGCCGCAAAATTTACCGCTAAATGGCAAACATTTCAGCAAGAGGTGGCTTATTTGAAAAAAATATTGCCAATTCCTGCGTCTAAATAAAGATCATCGCGCTAACCATATGAATTTTTTACTTATTTATATTTCAACTTTTTTTGAAATTTAAGACTTCCTTAATGTTTGCTCAGTAAAATGGCACGAATCAAGTCAGTTGCGCTGGATTTAATGATGATTAATAAGCAAACTCTAATAGACATTTATTACAAACAGCTTGAAAGCAGTTTTCAAGATCCTCTTCAATTATTTAATCTGCCCAACTCATACGAGCTCGACTACCGAATGCTTGTTGCTCAATGTGGCTGGAAGGTATTCTGTCACTCACAAGAGATCAAACCAGATCAAGCGAATTTTGGTGATCAATATGCTGATCATGCTGAAAAGCATGCTGTAAAATTTGTCGAGCAACTGAATGACTTAAGAGAAAAGTTCAAAAAAACATTGCTTATAGTTAGGAACTCTAAGAAAGATGAATCTGCCGCCATTATTACTGATCAGCTAAATGAAATACAAACCTTTATTGTTGAAGTTATTGGAAAAAACTCTAGTGTATTTAACAGCTATGAAAACGCAAGGCTACCATTATTCATGATGATTATGGCAGGCTGCAAACCTATAAAGAAAGACTATTATAATTTGCAATCACTAAGTTCAAATTCGCGCTCTCATGACAACCTGGAGCAAATGGAAACCAGCCGAATAGATAGATTTCTGGACCCGCTAGAAAACTTATTTGGCGAAAAAAATCCCATAAAAGGAGTTGTTTTTAGTGCCATATACAATAGACTTGGTATACCAGTGCACATTAGTGAGCAGTTGCTAGGTGACAAAGTAATTGGCCCGTACATCCAAGAATTTTCAAAAAGAGTAAAAAACCCTGATAATGCAAAGGCAAGAGTAGATTTCGCTGATGAATTTGCAAAGGAGTTAGAAAGTATTATTCAAGCTTGGAAGGATATTAATAAGCATGAAGCTTATCATGATCAGAAGATATCTGGATTGGATCCTATAAACAATGGCAGTAGCAACTATCAAACTAAACTAAACTCATTTTGCCAATTTGCAGACGGCATATTAAGATCATTACTCTCAAATGGCAATACAGGCAATATTATTCCACCGCTTATTGCGGTCGCTCTTTATCAGGAGCGAGCAAAAAGCGCTATTGACGATTTAGAAATCAATAAGATGTACAGCATTGCAATAAGCAAGTCCACAGAAATTAACCATGTCGTATCAGCGCTACAGCATTTAAAAACCCACGGCTTACTCCAAGAGACCAGCACCGATTCAAAAAACAACGAAATTAATAAGTTTTTTTCGCGGAGTTATCAATATAATAAGGAAACTTGTAGCAATACACTAAAATATTTCAAGGGCTTAATAACCTATCTAAGCACTAATCAAAGCAATAGCATTAATGAAACAATTGCTGACCAAGTGGGCAATAAAATTATTGTTTTTTATGATTTACATTATCGAACTACGTCTAGCAAAATTCAGCAAATACAAGTAATTAATGCAAAGCTATTAGCAGCGATTAAAGAGCTCTCTTTTGCTTATTCTGAATCAAATCCTGGAAAAAATATTATCATTAATAACTTGCTTGAAGAGCTCCAACAAGGCCCGCTTAAAGAAGCGTTAGACGAAAACAAGGTTAACTCTTCAAATCTAGAACGTGCCATTATAAAGTTAAAAGAGTTACCAAATAAATACCAACTCGCAGAACCGCTTAACCATTTGCTAGCTATTAAAAATGCTATCATCAATAAGAATCCCGACCAAACACTATTTTTCTTAACTAAGCTGGGTGAGTCTATGTC
>CAYXLV010000370.1:0-2244 GCA_964465995.1 uncultured Coxiellaceae bacterium
TTTCTGTATAATCAACCCAGCCTGTGTGCAACTTTCACTGCCAACCCATTTTAGGTGAAAGGAAAATTAATTGAGGACAATGGTGAAAGCAAGTAATGGTCTGTGAGATATCTCCCAAAATGGAAGCTAATGCATTAATTTTGACCGCCAACCAACGCTTAGCGAGTCAACTTAGCATTCAATACGCACACCACCAAACACAACAACAACGACATGCTTGGCCAAGCCCAAAAGTCATGGCGTTGACGACTTGGCTAACAACCAGTTGGCAACAACACCACGCATCATCCACGTTGCTATTAAATGATTTTCAAACACTCTGCCTTTGGAAAAATATTATCGAGCAATCGGATTATCCACTATTGCAATTCACTCACACCGCGCAACAAGCGCAACAAGCCTGGCAAACCTTACAACTTTGGGAAATTGATTGGCGCACCCTCCCCAGTAGCAACGAAGAAATTAGCGCTTTCAAACAGTGGGCCGAACAATTTGAAAACCAATGCGCTAACGCACAATGGATAACCCAGGCACAACTACCCAAAGCATTACTGGCGTTTATACACGCCGACCAACTCGCTTTGCCACCCGAGATTATTTTTTGTGGCTTTGATGATTTGGCACCGGCTTACCAAACATTAATCGACATCCTGCAACAACGACTTCCCATCAGCTATTACGACCCAACCATCACCGCCAATACCATTCAACGGATACACTTAAGCGACCAAGAAGCAGAAATCATCACCATGGCACGTTGGGCCAAAGCGCTGCACCAACAAAACCCAACTCTAAAAATCGGCTGCATCGTGCCAGACCTTGGCAATATCCGCACCCAAGTGGATCATATTTTCACGCAACAATTTTGCATTGAAAAAATATTACCTGGCATGGTGATGGAGCATGCGCCGTTTAATATTTCAGCCGGTGTGGCATTAAATCATTACCCACTGATTCAAATTGCCCAACAAGCTTTGCGGTTAACTCAAGGTGATTTGCGCATCACTGAATGTAGTCAATTTTGGCAGTCACCTTACTTGTGCCAGCAAGTGTCAGATCGCAGCTTTGGCGCACTGCTCGATCGCCGCTTGCGTGAACAAGGCGTGGTGGATATACCACTAAGCGCAGTCTTTAAAGCCATTAATGAAGTACAAGACAATTATCCGCACACTACTTGGCTTGCACGTTTGCAGGCATTTAAAGCGCTTAGCCAAACCCTTCACCAAAACCGCTCACCCCAAGCTTGGACCCAAGTGTTTAGCCAACTACTCACCACCCTCGGTTGGCCTGGTGCGCGCACGCTAAATAGCCTGGAATACCAGCTCTACCAACGCTGGCAAAAAGCACTAACCGAATTTCATCAATTAAATATGCAGTTTGATTGCTTAAGCTGGTCAGCTGCCTTAAGTCTGTTTAACCAACAAATTCAACAAACCTTATTCCAACCACAAAGCACGCAACAAGAACAAATCCAAATTTTAGGTGTCTTGGAAGCCAGCAGCTATCAATTCGACGCAATGTGGGTCATGGGATTACACAGCAATGCTTGGCCACCGGCAGCTAAACCCAACCCCTTTATTCCGTATGATTTACAAGTACAACATCACATGCCGCACGCCTCTGCCGAACGGGAATTCACTTATACCCAACAAATCATGCACCGCTTACTACACAGCGCTCATACGATTATTTTAAGCTCGCCCATCCAGCAAGCTGACCAAGCGTTACAACCAAGTCAGTTAATCGAGCCGCACCCCGAAATCACCCTGGCCGACCTAAACCTCGATCAACAACCACTCCTCCATCACCGCATCCACGCGAGCCAATGTCTCGAAACTATCGACGACACTTTGGCACCACCAATAAGCGATCATGAAACTATTCAAGGCGGTAGCTGGATTATCAAACAACAAGCCGCCTGCCCTTTTCGCGCGTTTGCTAATGTGCGTTTGCAAGCAGATAGTCTTAATGAACCTGGCATAGGTTTAGATGCCGCACAAAGAGGTATCTTAGTGCACGAGGTGTTAGCCAAAATTTGGTTAAACTTAAAAGATCAAGACACGCTGTTAAACTGCAGTGATTTTGAATTACAAACGCTTATCCAATCCACCATTAAAACCACCATCAGCGAACAATACGCGCACCAATATTTTATTGATGAGCATTTCCTAACGGTTGAACAACAACGCCTGGAACCGATTATTCAAGAATGGCTAACCGTTGAAAAAAATCGCGAACCATTTA
>CAYXLV010000371.1:0-2234 GCA_964465995.1 uncultured Coxiellaceae bacterium
GATTATTATTTTTTTGTTCAAAAACGATATTTAACCCATTTTCATCGGTGTAAGTACTTACGCTTCCACGCATATCCTCTTCAATACTCTTTAAAAGCTCTCGATCAAGCGCTAGCATGGCTGAAGAATCTGTTTCCCTGGTTTCTATATTGTTACATACTTCTTGAACCCAATTTTTTGACGTTTCTTCTGGGCTAATTACAGGTTCTATTCTGTGATTAATAACTTCTGGCGAGCTCTCTAGTGAATTACTCTCTTCCAGATGTGGTTTGTTTGAATTTAATTCAGATTGTTCTATTACAATATCTGAACTTAAATTCGCGTTGTTATTATTTTCATCGACAGATTCTTTGCCAAGTTGTTTGGCCACCTCGTCTTTAATTTTATCGCTAAGCTCGTTTCTCACTCGTTTATAAACAATGGGCATTCCAAGAGGGTTTGCAAATACAGCTTCAGAAAAAGTAAGTGTGCACACTGCATCTGCTGAGTCATATAGGTATGAATTATACACCTCTTCAGAAATTGACTGAAATTCTAGCATTTCTTTGAGTTGACTATCCAAGTAATTGCCAATGAGTGCATCTGCTATGTTGCCAATGGCGGTGCAAACTGTATCAAACTTCTCAAATTCACTTGATACCAAACCGATTATGATGTTTTCGGCTGAACTATATGCAATATCAATACAAGCTTCTTTTATATTTTTTCCCGCAGCAATTTTTATCCCAAACTCTATTAAAGTCGCTTTATATTTTGTCATAGCTCGGACATAAGTATATTGAGAGTCATTCGGAATTGTTGATTGAATGATTGTTTTAAAAAGGGTGTTTAATCCTAACAGTACGCGTTCTGTTGTGATGTTAATTTCAATTTTTTTCGGCATGCTGCCTGCATCTTCTTTCTGGTTATTGTTGTTGTTGTTGTTGTTGTTGTTGTTGTTGTTGCTTGGCATCGGCATATCTCCTATTTGCGTTTTGCTTATCTGCTTGCATGCTATGGCGCCATGCGATATAAGTAAAATGAATTTTATTAATGAATCATTAATATTTCTTATGAGGTGAAAAATGTTTGATTACAGAGGATTAGAAGCTTTACAGGCGATTATTACATTCCAAAGTTTTGATTTAGCAGCTCAAAAATTATACATCAGCCAGTCAGCGATATCGCAAAGACTAAAAGCATTACAAGCTGCCTTTAATGACCCGTTATTAATTCGCACTACGCCATACCGAGCAACGGAGGTCGGTGAGTATTTATTAGGGCACTTCAAGCGAGTGCATTTATTGGAATCAACGCTTGATTCCCAAATATCGAATACCAAGAAAAAAATAAATATTTCCATTGCAATTAATAGAGATAACTTAGAAACCTGGTTTATGAATTTAATTGAATCAACCTCTCTATTTGATAATAAAAAGATTGAAATAATTGCAGATGACCAGGATCTAACGATGGATTATTTAAAAAAAGGCTTGGTTACCTCTTGCTTTTCTGCCGAAGCTAAATCACTCAGTAATTGCAATTCAGTTTTTCTTGGTTATCTAAATTATTTTTTAGTCGCCACACCTGGGTTTATAAAAAAATACTTTAAAGGCGCCTACTGTAATTTATGACAAGAATGATCGCCTGCATGATAAATTTTTAAAGCAATTTTTTGAAATTGAAAATGTATGTTTGGATTATTATTTTTTTCCATCAATTATTGGCATCAAGAAATTAGTTTTAAATGGGCATGCTTGCTCTTTAATCCCGGAAATTGATATGAAAAAAGAGCTAAAATCTAAAAAATTAGTATGCATTTTCAAAGATAAGGTTTTGAGGATGCCAATGTATTTTCATTATTGGAATATAGATTCAGAAGAGCATAGTAAGTTTTATGCGAAATTAATAGCATACGTGCAAAATCAATTACTTTTTTGAGCAGTAAGCGATTAGCTTGCTTGTTCATGTTGGCACCTAAGCAAGTGTTCACACTTTAAACTTTCACCTATTAAGCCGTTTGTAGTGGCCTTCTTGTTTTCGCTTACACTGTAAATTGAAGTAAAAAAATAAACAGAGCATTATTTTTCTGAAATTAGTCTGCCAGTTTTCTTTAATTAACATCTAAATATCCACGATACAGATCTCCAAAAGATAGACCATAAATCTCAAATTCCTTAACTAAAGCGCGGCCCGTCTGATTACGAAGCCCGCAAGCCGAACAGTCGGCCCCTGTTATATCTCGCAAATTCTCG
>CAYXLV010000372.1:0-2223 GCA_964465995.1 uncultured Coxiellaceae bacterium
GGGTTTGGCAAGAGTTCAATGCCAACGGTCAAGTAACATTCACCTTCCAGGAAACTGGACGAGATGACTGGTCTGTTTATCTCAACGACTCTTCTCGAAATGTCCAGCTTCAGTTAGATTTGTACCGCCAAATGATCTCCTATGGACAAAATAATGGCCCGAAGCGTGATCTGTATCCGATTACAGCCTCAGACATTACCCTAGCGAGATTTGCAAACGGTTATCTACGAGAAACCAGTCCTGGGGTTTGGCAAGAGTTCAATGCTAACGGTCAAGTAACATTCACCTTCCAGGAAACTGGGCGAGATGACTGGTCTATTTATCTCAATGATTCCTCCCGGAATGTTCAGCTTCAGTTAGATGTTTACCGCAAGATGATCTCCTATGGGCAAAATAACGGACCGAAGAGTGATTTATATGCTGTGACTTCTTTCTACCGCTAACACCGGATATAACGATTGACGAATTAGTAACATACAGGCTTCAAAACAAGGAGCCTGTTTTACTATCAAGTATTTTACGGTAAATATCAAAAACACAAAATAATAGAAACGAATATTATTTTGGGCAAATCAAATTCAAAAACAAATCTCAGTAAAACAATAAAACTACCTATCAGAATTTCAAGAATTATGTTTAATAAACTTTCTCACTTCTCTTTTTTTGCAACTTCAACGATTAGCCTCATTTTTTCTTTGAGTTTATCCGCAACTGCAAATACAACTCGTGCCGTTGAAGCCGGGCCCATTTGGAATCAAAATGATGCGAATGTAAAATGTCCCAGATTAGCTCAAGAAGAAGGAGGAACTTGGACGGGTCAGTGGTGGACAACCATTTCAGGAGTTATGTCTGTCTGCCAGCTAAAATTTTCAAATAATCTTGAAATCAAAAGCTTCTCTCTTCTCAATTACAATGTAATGCTCTTAAGCCGGAATATTCCTGGTCAAAGCAATCTCATGCAAGATTATCGCGCCCAAGAAATTGCTACAGCGATCCGTAATTCAGACCCATGGGATGTCATTGTCATCAATGAAGCCTTCGATAATGAAGCGAGAAACAAGCTATCGCGCAGTTTAAAAGAAGCGGGATACTCTTTTGTCACTGAAGTAGTAGATACAAATAATGGCAAGCTAGAAGATGGTGGTGTATATCTGCAAAGTCGTTGGCCAATTATGGCAACTGATCAGATTATTTTTTCTGCTTGTAATGGCTTTGATTGTCAATCCAATAAAGGTGCTGTGTACGCCAAAATTGATAAAGAAGGGATGATTTATCATGTTTTTGGTACCCATTTACAGGCAGATGCGGGAAATAGAAATATTAGAGCAAATCAGTTGAGAAAATTAGAGACTTTTATTAACCAAAAAACAGAAGGCGCATCATCACGAGGGGAAGCAATCATTATCGCTGGTGATCTAAACTTCGATTATCAAACTACTGAATATGACGATGCTCTTGAGACTTTAAACGCTCAATTTTTAGGGGATATTCCTCAAGATTATACTTTTGATCCCAGAAGCAATGATCTTGCAAAATACCGCTATCCGAATGATTCACCTGAATGGCTAGATTATGTATTAATCGGCAACGAAGGAATCCAACCGAACAGGACAATGCTTGATATTGCAAAGTTTCGTACAGCTTCCCAATATGAGCTTCCAGGAAAGGGCGATTTCTTAAATTTGTTTGGTGGAACCATGGTGCGCGATCTCTCAGATCACTATGGATTATCTACAAGCTACATTTTCAATGCTCATTCTTTGGAAGAAAGTGTGAACAGTGACAATATTCGTCTTGCCAGATTCGCCAATGGCTATCTACAACAAACAAGTTCCGGCATATGGACGGAATTTGATACTGATGGTGATGTCGCATTTACTTTCCAGGAAACCGGGCGAGATAATAGTTCGGTTTATCTCAATGATCCCACTCGAAATCTCCAACTTCAAATTGATGTTGATCGTCGAATGATTTCTTTTGGGATGAATAACGGCCCTAAGAGAGATCTCTATTCAATCACATCAGTTTCTCAATGATTCTCTTTTGAAATGGTCATTTTAATGAATTTTAGTCAACTTTAATCCTCAAATTTGGGAGTCCAAATAAAAATTGATTATATTTCCATGATGATTAATTTTTATTCGTCAGAAATGCGCTCAAGGATGAGGCCCTGGCTATCTTTTAATTCAAAGATCTTCAGCTCATCCTCTGTTTTCCCAATGT
>CAYXLV010000373.1:0-2221 GCA_964465995.1 uncultured Coxiellaceae bacterium
TTATCAATTTAAATAACTTATCATCAATTATTTGCAACCTACAAAACAAAGTCAATGTGCTAGTGGTTGCAGCCGCAAATGGTGATTTTGAGCAGTATGAAAAAATTCAGAATGAGATGCAAAATGAACTGAGCAATGCGGCGAAAGAAAAAGAAAATGTGACAGAAACTGCGAAGCGGGTAAAAAATAATAAAGCAGATCCTTCTGAGGCAATTCAAACTAGTGAGGAGCTCTACGAAGAAGCTAAAAAAATTATAAATGATAAAGATTTAAATAACGACAAAGCTAAAAAATCAATTGATCAGCTAAATCAGAAACCAATACAAGAAATCACAAAAGAATATAATGAAAATATCAAAAACCATCAAACAGAAAAAGAACGGGCAAAGGATTCTTTCAAAAAAGCCAAGGAGTATACTCGTGAAGGAGTAAAATCCACTATTATATCAGAACTCGTATCAAAGATTGACAAATCCAGCAAGCAATCTGCAATTAAATCCTTACTGAAATTATTTGAAGACAATAGTATTTATTACATTGCTGACAAAAAAAGAATCCGGGAGTTGGAAGATAAAATATTCAAAATGGCCAAAGAAGAGGGTTGGAATTATGCGGTTTTTCATATCATCAGGTATTGCACAGATGATTTACGCATTATTGGGGAAAAACTAGAAAAGCGTATCGAAGAGCTCACCAAACAAATACATGAAATACTGCACGAAGCGATATGGGAAATGATCAAAATATTAGGTGCTGCTAATATCTCTGAAAAAAACGGCGATAAAGAAACAGCAATTAGTCAGCTAAAGGAATTAATATCCGCCATCAAGAATGGAAATATTATTGCCAACGAAGATTTTGATACTTGTCTTTGTAGCGCTTTCGTTAACTTGAATAGTTTAATCTTAGGAGATGAAAAAGAAATTAGAATGCTGGCGGATAAACTTATTGAGATGGCAAAAAAAGCTAAAGAAGAAAACATTGAGTCACTAGAAAATTTTAAGAAAATCGCTCCTGAGCTTCATGCTCAAAAAACAGCTTTGGATTTATCAGATAATAGATATGTGAAGGGCTTTCAATCTAATGCTGAATCAAAATCAGCCTTTGGGAAAAGCAAAATCTCAACAGAAATGGGCCATCAAGTTAATGTAGTTGCAATCAAAAACTTTCAAAAAACAGCCGTCACTATGTTGAATAACCCTATATTTGACTCCATATTTAGTGGCGCCATGAATGCCTACTATAGGTTACTTGGAAAGAAAAAAATAATGCAGCTGAATAATCTTAGCAAACACCTGGCAAACTTTGAGAGCCGTAATTTTATCTTCGATACGATTAATACAGTATTAAAATCTGTTTCATTGCCAATGATGTATCGATTAATGGTTAGAAAAGATTTTTTGGCACTATGCCCTAGTAGCGCGAGTGATATTTTTAGCTTAATGAATTCATCAGCTCATATAATGAATTACTTAAACAAGCATGATAAAAAACTTAAAATCCCGCTGCGCTCAAAAGATGGGCAGTTGCTTCCTATTGTTTGCAATCTTACAGCAGTATGTAATGTAGGAGGAAGTATTGCTACGGGATATGAAATTTATACTGGCATGGGCCGTCCAGTTGCTATTTTGTCTGCTGCTGTTCGATTATTTTCTCATTTGAAAGAAATGCATAGCATTCTATTAGGGTTAACAAGTAAGCACAAAAGCTTTTTTTTAGGAAAAGAGTATGCAAAATTAAATCAAATAATAAAGCAGACTGGTGAGCAGATTTCAAAAAATAATTTATTAGCTAAGCCTGTGCGAGTTTTTAGTACTGTAAAAGATTTTGTTTTCACAATTGAAAAACAAGCTTTTTCAGCTGGAGAGTTCTTACGCATAATGTCTTCACTTTTTGTTAATCTTGGCGATGCTATTTCTAATAAGATATTCGATGATATTTCACTGAGTTGTATACATAAAAATATGGATGCTCTTGTATATCCTGCTTTTTATATTATTGGCTTGTCATTCAAGATAGCAAAAAAATCAGCGGAATTTTTTGGGCTTAAGAAAAAGCCAAGCCGTATCAAATCTTCATCTAATGCAGCGGCATTTCTATGTAATGCAAAAACTAAAGCTAATTCGATAACATTTGAAGAGCGCGTGAAGAAATTAAAAAATGAAGCTAATGGCGCCACGAATAACCAATTACAAATGCATGAAAATGAGGAGAATTATAT
>CAYXLV010000374.1:0-2220 GCA_964465995.1 uncultured Coxiellaceae bacterium
CTTATCAATTGATTTGTCCATGAAGATGCTACAGCAAGCGGCCCACCTAACACCTATCTGCGCTAACAACTTTCAATTACCGCTGGCCAATCTTAGTGTTGATATGATTTTTTCAAATCTGGATTTTCATTGGTACCCAAATTTATTACCTTGTTTTACTGAATTTCAGCGCGTATTAACGGCTGAAGGGTTATTGATGTTTGCAACACTGGGGCCAGATACCTTATCAGAATTGCGAGCGTGTTTTAAAGCAGTAACCGGCAATATCAATCACGTACATGAATTTGCTGATATGCATGATATCGGTGACTGTTTATTGCAAGCACATTTTATTGATCCAGTTATGGATCGCGAAAATATGCTGGTTAATGATCGGTCGGTAGAGCGACTGGTTAGTGATTTAAGATTAGCCGGTGCTACCAATATGCGTAGCGATCGACAACCGCATCTATTGAGTCGGCCGCAATGGCTGCAAGTAAAAAAGCACTATCAAAAGCTTCAAGAAAATGCTTTGCTACCCGCCACATTAGAAATTGTTTATGCCCACGCTTGGGGGGCTCGCCAGGCGGTGATTGCAAAAGCAAATGAGTCTGGCGAGGTGATGATACCAATTAGTGGAATTGGCAATCGCACTAATTAAATTTTTTGAATGTTGTTGGGTAAGTCGGATACATTGCTGACATTTCTTCAACGGGTTGAAAAAATACATTGCCAAATGGATCTTGAAAAAAATAGCCATTTTGTGGGTGATGAAAATTTGAATTATGCTGGCTATTTTGATTTGCAGTGGGGGTGAAAGAAGGCGCAGTAACTGATTTTCTTAGTGCTGTTTTTGACGGATTGTTTTTATCTTCCAGTAAGGTAGAGTGATCAGCTGGGCGATGCGGCTTTGGCTGAAATAGTGTAGGTGATTTTACTGCTGGTTTTGGTTCATTTTTTTCTTTTGTATCGATATTAATAGCTGATTGTTGGCTTACTTGTTTTTTTTTATTGGCGAGATTGCTGGGCTTGGACTCAGTGGGCATCTCTTTTTGGATGGGGGTAATTGCTAGGTTGGTTTTAGATTGCTTTTTATTATTATTGCGAGTCGTTGGGGTTGGCTTAATGTTCTTTTTTGTATGATTGTCATTAGTATATTTTGCTTTTTGTTTTGCCTTTTTTGACGTGACTACTGTAAAACCTTCTTCATTATCTGGATCTTCGAATTCAAGACTTGGTATGGAGGCTTGCTTTTTATTACTGGGTTTATCCTTATCAACTTGAGTCTCTTTAGTATCGATTTTGTTATGATTATTTGGGCCAGTATCTTTTTGTTTGGGTGTCACATTGGGTGTTTTTTTTGCGCTGGTCTCTTTGTTTTTTGCAGACTGCTTCATGTCACTTGATAATAACTTAGCAGATATCTGCTTACTGAGGTCATCAAGCCGGTTGTTAATCGTCTTTTGTAATTCTTGAATTGTTTTGTGAGAATTTTTAAGATGTTGAAATGGTGTGGTTTCACTGATGTCTTGTGATTTTTTGGGTAGTGAATTTAACCATTGTATCTGTTTTTCAAGAGCCAATTCTAGTTTGGTGATGTAGTTGAAAAGCTCTTTTAATTGCTCATACTCCACGGATTGTGAATTTTTATTTTCTCTATTTGAAGTATGTTGATCCAGTGCGGTTTTGACATCATCAATCAATGTTGTAAAGCTGCCAGATATGGTGTGGCAGAGCTCAATTAGCAAATTGAAAAAATTTTTATTGGTGGGGTTGTTTTTGAAAGTGGTGGTTAGCTTTTCAAGGGCTTCTCTCGTTGTAAAAAGATCTGCAAGTAACTTTTCGCCCGTGACTTTTCCTTTCTTGGATAACGCTAACTGCAGTGCCAAATAACTGGTTAATAGAGGGAGTCGGTTTTCAGTGGTGATAAGTTTGGTTCGTGAAATAATTTTTTGATGTAAATATATAATGGGTTGAATATTAAATTTTTCAATGGCCACTGAGCCGGTAGTCACTAGATTTTTTAGTATATTAGTCAATATTGAGGTGGCAGATATTTCTGTTGCGGTAAAGTCTGTGTATTTTCCAGTGGTAAATTGCTGATATAAGTGCATGGCAAGTTCTAGCCATTGACTTTTTATCGGGGGAGGACTGCAATGTTGATAAACATTAAATGCACTGCAGCATAGCATGATAAGTCGGTTGTTATTATCGTTGGAAAAATAATGAAGAGCTAATGCT
>CAYXLV010000375.1:0-2209 GCA_964465995.1 uncultured Coxiellaceae bacterium
CCCCAACCGGTATCAATATCAACTAATAACGGCGCATCACAAGCGCTGGTAATTCGCCATACATCCGCTAATACATTTTCTAAACTTGTCATGCCCAAATCGGGTAAACCATAAGACATATTTGCGCAGGCGCCACCAGAAATATAAATGGCTTGATATCCGACTCGCTCAGCCATGAGTGCGCAATAAGCATTAACCGTACCAATAATTTGTAAAGGTTTTTCCTTGGCCAATGCATCGCGAAATTTTTTGCCTGCTGAATGATTCATTGTATTACCCTAGGTTGTTTGTAAACGATCAAGTAGTTTTTGATGAATGCCGTCAAACCCTCTGGAGCTCATGATAATGACATGATCGTTATTTTTTAATTGCGGGGTTAAAAAATGCAAAATGCCATCGACGTGATCGAAGACATGCGCAGCACCTCCCAATTCATGCGCGACGTTTTGCACAAATACATTATCTTTTTCGGGTTGTAATAACAGCACTTGATCGGCCGCTTTTAAGGAACGTGCGAGTTGTTCACGATGATAACCATTACGCATGGTATGGGAACCAAATTGCAGCACTGCAAAAATACGTTGTTGTTTAACGTGTGCCCGCAACCCTTCTAACGTATGCAAAATCGCAGTAGGATGATGCGCAAAGTCATCGTAAACGGTTATACCATTCGCTTGGCCACGCACTTCAAGTCGACGCTTAATGCCAGTAAATGAATTTAAAGCTTTTAAAATAGCATTTCCGGGCACACCAATTTCATGCGCTGCAGTAACTGCAGCTAGCGCATTATGGATATTATGCATTCCCAACATTTGCCAACGCACAACACCGAGCTTTTGATCACGATGACATAATTCAAATTGACTGCCATCGGCTTGAATATTTTTTGCTTGCCAAACAGTGGCTGAGTGCTCTTGTGGTTGTTGACTCACACTAAATGTTTGCTTAGCTGACCAACAACCCCGTTTAATAACAGCGTCAATATTTTTATCGTTGTCTGGATAGATAACCGCACCGGCACTTGGGACTAAAGTTAAAAGATTTTGAAATTGTTTTTTAATCGCATCAAGGTTTTCAAAAAAATCGGCGTGATCAAATTCTAAATTATTAATGATTAATGTGCGTGGACGGTAATGCATAAACTTCGAGCGGGTATCAAAAAAAGCAGTGCCATACTCATCGCCCTCGATCACAAAATAATCGCCCTGCCCAAGCATGGCATTTTGGCCAAAATTAAGTGGTTGCCCACCAATTAAAAAACCTGGGGTTAAGCCTGCCACGCTAAGTATCCACGCTAACATACTGGAAGTCGTGGTTTTACCATGCGTTCCCGTGACCACAAGCACATGCTTATTGGTCAAAATATTTTCAGACAACCATTGTGAACCAGATAAATAGCGCAACCCTTTATTGAGCACATATTCAACAGCTGGGTTGGAACGTTTTAAGGTATTACCTATTAGGATGAGATCGGGTTGGTTGGGAATCAGTTTGGGATCGTAGCCTTCGATGATATCGATCCCGGCGTGGCGTAGTGTATCAGACATTGGGGGATAAACATTTTGGTCTGCACCGCTGACGGTATGACCCAATTGCTTAGCCAATAAGGCAATCGCCCCCATAAATGAACCGCAAATTCCTAAAATGTGTATTCGCATAAACGGCCTTATTTTGATTGCAAACAGTGTACCAAATTATATGATGAATCGCTCATTTTTAACACTAGCGGCAGAAATGTACGAATGCAAAGCTTGTCAATGGGCGCATCTATGGTGTAATTTTAGCCAAACTTCCGTCTAGCTTATTGATATCGAGAACAGACTGAAAATGATCGACGGCGACTTTAAGTGACGATGCCGTATGTCAAAAAAGACTTAGTATAAAAACCACATTTAGGAATTGTCATGCACCCAAAGTATTCTATCTTTAAAACTAACCTCATCCACATGCCATACGCCCAACTTCTGGTCACGGCCAATCAATACAACTTTCTCCACCTTTTGCGCAACGATGATCAATTTTGGCAAGAACTCTTTATAATGAACTTACTTCATCCCGCCCGTAAGCTTAACGATCTCAAACCACCCCACACAATGAGCTGGCATGAGTTCTATGCGTATCACTATTTTACGAATGTGTTCAGCTTAACAGAAGTTAAAGTCTCCAAAGATGCATCAATTAAAAACGACATACCACCTGACTACAAACC
>CAYXLV010000376.1:0-2200 GCA_964465995.1 uncultured Coxiellaceae bacterium
GTGATGAAGTGATCGCACTATTTCGCCAACACCGAGTTGAAAAATTATTAATGGTCAATGATCAATTCCAACTGCGCGGTATGTACACCGTTAAAGACATCCTGAAAGCCAAAGAAAATCCACATGCATGCAAAACCGACACCGGGCAACTCCGCGTGGCGGCGGCTGTGGGGACGGGCAAAGATACTGCTGATCGTGTCGCAGCATTAGCCGCTGAAAAAGTCGATTTAATTGTGGTTGATACGGCGCATGGTTTTTCTAAAGGCGTGCTTGAGACCGTTAAATGGGTTAAAAAACATTATCCTGATTTGTCAGTCATGGGCGGTAATATTGCTACCGCTGATGCAGCTAAAGCCTTAGCGAAAGCCGGTGCAGATGCTGTGAAAGTTGGTATGGGCCCTGGTTCAATTTGTACGACTCGTATTGTGGCCGGCGTTGGGGTTCCGCAAATCACTGCGATTGCAAATGTTTCGGCAGCCTTAAAAGGTAAAGAGATTCCAGTGATTGCTGATGGTGGTATTCGTTTTTCCGGTGATGTGTGTAAAGCCATTGCCGCAGGTGCCCACGCGGTTATGATTGGCAGTTTATTTGCTGGTACCGAAGAAGCGCCTGGTGAAGTCGTCCTATTTCAAGGTCGTTCGTATAAATCTTATCGTGGCATGGGTTCTGTGGGTGCCATGTCGGGTAAACATGGATCGCGTGATCGTTATTTTCAAGACACCCAAAATGAAGATGCTAAGTACGTTCCCGAAGGTATTGAAGGTCGTGTGCCTTACAAAGGTCCGATTAAAGCAGTGGTGCATCAGCTAACCGGCGGTTTGCGCTCTAGCATGGGTTATACCGGTACCACGACGATTCAAGAAATGCGTGAACAAACGCAGTTTACTCGTGTAACCAGTGCCGGGATGCGCGAGAGTCACGTGCATGATGTGATTATTACTAAAGAAGCGCCTAACTATTGGGTCGATAAATAAGGCATTTTATGACGATTGATATTCATCAACACCGTATTCTTATTCTTGATTTTGGTTCGCAATACACGCAATTAATCGCACGTCGTGTGCGTGAGATTGGAGTGTATTGCGAGTTGATTAGCTGTGATGCGCCAGTGCAAGATATTCTCGATTTTAAACCGCATGGCATTATCCTTTCTGGTGGTCCGGAAACCGTGACCGCGGATGACACGCCGCGGGTACCGCAAGCTGTCTTTGATTTGCAAGTGCCGGTGTTAGGTATTTGTTACGGCATGCAAGCCATGGCGGCACAGTTAGGTGGTGAAGTGGGTTCAGCGCAGCAACGTGAATATGGTTATGCCAAGGTGCGTGTCGATAATGCCGAGGGTTTGTTGGCAGATATCGAAGACCATGTGATTGATGGTGGTGCTTATCTTGATGTCTGGATGAGTCATGGTGATAAGGTGTTAAAAATTCCGCCTGGGTTTACAGTGATTGCTAGCACTGATAGCGCGCCGTTTGCCGCAATGGCTGATTTTTCACGGCATTATTACGGTTTGCAATTTCATCCAGAAGTCACCCATACCTTGCAAGGTAAACGAATCCTCCAACATTTCTTATTAAACATTTGTCAGTGCCAAGCCACTTGGACCTCTAAAAATATTATCGATGACAGTATTCATGAATTACGCGAGAAGTTGGGTGATGATGAAGTGCTGGTTGCTTTATCTGGCGGCGTCGATTCGTCGGTGGTAGCGGCATTGTTGCATCGCACGATTGGTGATCGCTTAACCTGTTTATTTGTCGATACGGGTTTATTGCGCAAAAACGAAGGCGATGAAGTGATGCGCGTTTTTGCGGAGCATTTAGGCGTGAAAGTGATTCGTATCAACGCCCAAGAACGTTTTTTAACCGCTTTACAAGGTGTGAGCGATCCAGAACAAAAACGTAAAATTGTCGGCGAACAATTTATTCGTGTTTTTGAAGAGCAAGCAAAACAATTTAAATCGATTAAATGGTTAGGTCAGGGCACGATTTACCCGGACGTGATTGAATCCGCCAAAGCCAAATACGATAAAGCGCATGTGATTAAGTCTCATCACAATGTAGGCGGCTTACCAGACGATATGGCTTTTGAATTAATTGAACCGCTGCGTGAACTTTTTAAAGATGAAGTGCGCCAGTTAGGTATCGAGTTAGGTTTGCCCAGTTATTTAATTTATCGTCATCCATTCCCCGGTCCAGGT
>CAYXLV010000377.1:0-2195 GCA_964465995.1 uncultured Coxiellaceae bacterium
GAAAAATATTTTCATGCTGCGTTGTATCATATATAAATTTATTGTAACAAATTGGCAGCTGATCTCCGGCAACGACTCGATAATACTCATAAACTGGATCAATAGCGCGAGTTTTTTGTTTTATATCTAAAACGGCTTCAATAAGCTTTTCTTGAGGAGTTGATAATAATTTTTTTGCCTGATCTGGATAAACTTTGAGAAAGAAATTGGCAATGCTAGGGTTAAATACAAGGTTAGGGTTAAATACAGCGTGCGAACTGATTATATCAATAGTATTTTTTATAGAGTGGAGCGAATCTGAGCTGAGTTCTTGTTTTTGTACGTCTGCATAAATTTCAAATTTATAGATAATGTTTTCGATAATCTCATCAGTGAGCTCACATTTTTTTGAGATGAAATGTGCTAGTTCGCTTGCGAGCGCAAATGGCTTGTTTGGATCATGTATTTTCCATTTTTCACTATTTAGCTCTTCATAGGATGGTATTATGAGCGGTGCAAATAAGGTTCTTATTTCTTTTATTAAATTAGCTTCTGCAAGCTTAAAAGCTCCACTGTATGCAGTTAAAAGCTGCCTAAATAATGCGACAACCCCTTTTTCTGATAGTACAGATGCTAGTGAGTCCATTTCTTCCATGAGTAAGTCTCTTAGAAATTTGATGAAAATGCCATCTGAAATAATTGCAGGCTTGTTTGCATCATATTGCTTTAGGCAGTCTTGTAGGCTTTTTTTGCGGAGTTCTCTATGCATAAATTAAATTCTCGCGTTATCTGAAGCGCGTATTAAAGCAGAAGAAGCTTAAATTAGTATTAAGTTTGATCAAGTTTGCCATGCTTAATTGGGTCAATTTTGCTAAATTTTACAAATATCGTAGGCTTGTAGTGTTTTATAAAAGCACGGGGCAAAAAATAGGTAGATTTTTCCTCTTAAAATAACGCTGGTCCATCCGTCATCATTGCTGCAGATTAAAAATCATTAGCTTAAGTAAGCAATTGGTGCAATAGTAGGTGTGTTCCTAATTGTTCTTGGCGTGTCAAAGCCTTTGGCGTGCTTCCCTTTGGTGAAGCACTTAATCGGTGTTCGCTGGTTCAGGGAGGCTCACTACTCCTCCCCTGCAGTAAATATGCAGGTAGTCTGAAAAGAAATTTTTGAGTGATTTAATATTAATTTAATATTTGTGAAGTAATATGGCGTTGAGATTGGCTGATGATATACATCCATATCATTTGAAAACAAAATAATCAGAGGAAGAATGACAATGCCTAAAAGTCAGGAAAGCATGCCTAATAGCAAGTTGCACGCTACGAGGAGGTATATCATTGCATTTGATTGGGATGATACGCTAGCAGGTAGTGTTAATGATTATCCTCATCATGAACTATTTAAAGAAGCCAAGACTTTTTTTCAAAATGTTTTAAATTGCGATTTATTTGAAGTTGTTATTATTTCAGCCGGCGCAAAAAAGCAGAATATTATAGGTACTCTTGAAAGGGAAAAGGTTACTGGTTTAGATAATGCTAATATCTATACGACAGACTCTGTAAAAGGTTTGCTGGACAACGAGGTTTTTTCTGCTTTAGAGTCTGGTTCATCTAAATCTGAAAATTTGAGTGAATTTTTTCAATTACTTCAAACAAAATTCAACAATAGTACGTATGATAAAGCTGATGTTCTTGAGTACATAAGAATTAATCGCGGAATTCAACCTGAAAGTAAAGAAAGTCTCATATTGATTGATGATAATGAGAAATATATAGAAAGACCAAAGCAGCTTGGATTTGGAACTTTACAAGTTTCACTACATAAACATAAAGCTACACCTATTGAGGGTTTCTTTAATGTTTACGCTTCAATCTTAATTGATTTACTAAAATATATAGATCGCCGCGAAAAAGAGCCAAACTACAAGACTACTTTTTTCGGTATTAATTTTGGGAAATCCAAGTCTCAGAAAATTGATGCGGCCAAGGCTCTTGTGAAATGTGTTCAAAGCTTTGACGTCCAGAAAAGTTTGAAGGACACATCAATTGGTATTGAGCTAAGCAAAGATCAAATCGAATCTTTATCCCAGGGAGAGCTTGGGAAAATTGCAGATCGATTGCCAGTAAAGCTAATACCCTTAAAAAAGGATACCCTAGTACCTTAGGACGCACCTGCTAATTGTCCCAATGGCCTACTTAACTTATTGATTTTTAAT
>CAYXLV010000378.1:0-2174 GCA_964465995.1 uncultured Coxiellaceae bacterium
TTGCTCAACTCTTCTATAAAATTATGTGATTCGAAATCTAGCTGCTCACATTTTTCTTGCGCTACCTTAAAGTAGGCGAAAAAATCGAATGTGCTCATTGGGGTCTTGGTATCATTAAGCAAAGCCACCTTCTTGGAGGCTGATAAATCATCGTTTGAGTAATGATCCGTTAAATAAGGGTCCGTTAGGTGTGAGGCACGCCAGTCTTGTCCAGATAGTATGCAAGTAATTATGAATTGAATATAGTCTTCAGCATATTCTTTATGCTTAGATGCATTGATTACAAATACCTCCTGGACCACTTTTGTATTCCTTGCTAAAAATGGTGATACTCGTAGTATATTTGCTCTTATAAATGCTAAATTGGGTTTTACAATACCTGCTTTGATCATAAAAATATAAGAAAAAATTTGCTCCTTACTAAATGAAGAGCCATTTTTTTCATTAATGGTGATTAATTTAGTGAGCAGTTCAGCCCATGGCTCATTAGGTTTGGTTTTTATTTTTTCTTCCAATACGGCAAAGTATTCGTTTTGAATATGAGTAGTAGACTGCGTTTTTGGTCGGTAGTTCAAATATTCTTTAGGGAGGTTGAGGAAGCTTGCAGCTGCATCTAGGTTATCAATGCATTTAAAAAGATCAACGGCAACTCGATCCTTTGGTAGATCAAAATCTATCTCGATTAGCTCAATCATTTCGCTGAGTGACTCATTAACAGCAGCAATTTTTTTTGCATTCTTAAAAACAGACTCTTGTTTTAGGCATTGGAATACAGCAGTTAGTGATAGATGCATAATAATATCGTTGCTAAACACATAGTCAAAAAAGCTTGTATTTTTATAATCACTAGCCATTTTTGTGATGGTGTAATGATAGAGTATGGAGTCGTTTGTTTTTTGCAGTCCTTCAATTACGGAGCTTTTGTTGAATAGGTAAATGAAAGGGTGAGTGTCTATGGTAGCGTAGTCGAATGTGGCAATGGCTAGCTGATTGCGTTTGGTGCTAGTGCAAAGAGAATGTTTATAAGAATTTGCTAGTTCAGCAAGTAGTTTTGCGATTTTCATTTCACTTACGGGATCATATGTGATGGGAATGCTAGAAATTGAATTAATTATAATGGTAGCAAAGTATTCTAGATAATTATCAGCAATTTGTTTCAGCTGATCTGCTGCTAGATGGTTGGATATTAGTGCAACGCAATTGCTAGTAAAGCTCTTTTTAAAGCCATTGAGATCAAGATCGCCTTGATTGGATATAATTTGATTAATAGTATGAGAGGTTATTTTTTGAATATACGCTTCTAGTAAGGTTCTTTCTTGTAGAAGCTTGCTGACTGTGTCTGCTGGCAGTTCCTGAATCAGATTACTATCAATAATATATTTGAAAAAACTAGTATTATTGTGTTTTTGAGCAAGATCAATCAGTTCATGAACGTGTTTATGGTAGTCTGATGTATTGACTTCTATTCTTAAAGAGTCCTTATTAAATAAACTATGCTCATCCTCGCTATAGCGGAATACTGCAATTGCTTGCTTATTCCGGCTAGGGTATATGCTGAGAGCGTGTTTTATATGGTTTGCTAGCTCACCAAGGAGGATTGATATATTGCTTTCAGCTGTTTCATTGTTTATGTAAGACGTGTTAGTAATGGTTTCGATAATTACCTTGTGAAAGGTATAAAGATCGATTGCAGGAATTTCGGTAAGTTTATTGGCGGTTAAGTAGTTTAATAAGCCAGTTTGCAATGCCAGCTCAAATTTTCTTATGTAGCTACTAATCAAATAGCGTGGCACGGCACTTTCTGATGAAATATAATTTATCTCTTGATTAGTTATATCAATAATATGTTTTTCTAAAAATCTACTTTTATTGGGAGTGGGAAGCCTAGCAGGTGCTGTTTCAAGAATTTTTTGATTGATAAATGTATCTAGTTGTTCTTCATATTTTTCAATAGGATGATTATCTTTGCTGATGGTTATGAGGAGTGAGTGGTTTTTTTTATAAAAGTCATCGACAAAAGAAGCGGTGATTTGCACACAGTATTTCAAATCAATTTCTGTGTTTTGGTTGGTCAAGGATGGCTTTGTATCTTGTGTAGGTCGGTTGATCCTTTTTAGAATATTTTCAAAATTATTGTCTAAAAGCACAGTTACTAAAGCTTTATTATTAATTAG
>CAYXLV010000379.1:0-2159 GCA_964465995.1 uncultured Coxiellaceae bacterium
CATATAAACAGTATAAAATATTCTTAATGTAGGTATGCGTCCATTTTCAAGCATGTGGTGTGGTTTTATTTCTTGAATAACGGCTGTGTAGTCTCGGACATTCCTATATGGGTCATCTTCCGTTGTTTTACTATTCAGGCCGAAGTATTCCGTCATTTTTTTGTGCTGTTTTTTTGTTCCTTCTGCTTTTAAATCCTGCATCCATGTTTTTACGCTCTTACTTAGGCTTTTGTTTTCTCTAATAAACTTGTCTAGCAACAGCAGAGCGCTAATGCGTTTAAGTTCTTCTGGCCCTTTTGTAATGAAGGTTCCCATGCAGCCATCAGCCATTGATTGCTTAACAATGTAGTTTTTTGTTTTCTCTAAATTAGCTACTTTATGTCTATCCAGATTTAATAAATTGATGACCGTTTTTTCAAAGCTATTGTTGGCGCAGTAATTTTGAACAACTTTGTTTTCAATTAATAAGGAGCTTGCATCAGAGTTAATCAATTTAATATTCCCATTTTTTTCCAGCCTGGCTTGTATACGGGAAATAATATCCATGTTAAGCATTGAACTTGTCTTATTGGCATATATTATGATGCCTGTCGTTTTCTTTGAATCAAGTGAATTAATTTTTTCAATTGCCTCCGTGATAAACTTTTCGTCAGTTGGTTTTTTAAACAGTGATGTCCATAACGGTTGTACTTTAACATCTTCAATTTTTGATAACTCACGAAGTGATTTAGCTACCAGATAAGGATTCGTTATATAAAGCATTTCATTAGAGAAAATATCTTGCCGATAGCCCGTGCAAGCTTCCGATTCAATAAGGATGACTATGCTATCAAGAGTTTCATTTAAACTGGTAAGTAAATATTGTAAGGCTAAGGCTTGCGGGTTATTGTTGTAAGCATATGAATCTTTGTGATGAATCAGGTCGTCCTTAGTTCTTGTTGGTCGTTCATGAAACAAATAGGCTTCGCCAATTTCGTACAGCTTTTTGGTTGTGCTCTCTTTATCAAAAATACGATCACAGTGAGTCTGCTGGAATGAGCTTAAATCTGAATTAAGAAGACATCCAAGCTCAAAAAAATTAAACTGATTATCCTGTGTTGCAGACCCATCTGCCAAGCCTGAAAATACAGAATTCAATTGTTCACTGGGCATGGAATCAGCTGGTTTAGAAAATGAGTGGGAAAGAGCGCAATAATATAATAACTCAAAACTGTCACTGCTCATGACGATTTGGTTATTACTCATAATCATATTGTTGGCATTGAAATAACGGCTGGATGTCTCCGTTAATTTTGTTTCTTCTGATATTAATGAATTTAATGCATTTTTATCGAAAATGATTTCCATGCATTTTATTGTAATTTTTTCATCAGTCGTATCGTATTTGAAATGAGGATAAAAAGGGAGAAGTTCTTTTCTTATTTTATGCCTATTTTTTTTTAAAAAATGACGTGCGATTTTGTCTTCACATTTATGGCGGTTAACAAGCTGTTCGCATAAATAGTTTACCGCAGCATCGATATACTTAACTTGGTCTTCACTAAGAAGCTTATTTTCTGCTTCATTCAGCTCAGTCCCAAGCCTTGCTTGAAAACTTTCGTCATTTAAAAGGTTATACAAGGATTTAAGCTCCTCCCCACCCCTTAAAATAACTTGTCCATTTGAGCCTGAGCTAACGGTTAGATTTTTGGCATCTAACCCGTTACTTTCAAATGTATTAAGAAAGTCTAAGATTGTAGGTAGCGCCAGATTAAGCTGATGAGTATTGTAATCTCCAATGTTAATTGCAGGTTTTTTGAAAACAGTAGATAAGTCCACAATAACATTTTTTGGATTAGGCATGATAACTGCTCTTTTTTTGAAGTATGTGGTGTGAGTATAAGTCAAAATGTTAGCCCGTTCCAGGGAAAAGCTAGGAAAAGCTAGGACGCACCTGCTAATTGTCCCAATTGCTTGCTTAACTTTATGATTTTAAAGAGGTCTAACCTTAGGTCGGTCTAGCTGGCTTCTCATTTAAAAAATAAACGATAACTTTTGATTTTTAGGTTACGAGACAGAGCTGCATTGCGACATATGCGATGACTTTTCACTAAAGAGAAAATCATAGATAAAACATTAGCATGTGAACTGGCTGTATATGCAGGTCCTTACTATTTATT
>CAYXLV010000380.1:0-2157 GCA_964465995.1 uncultured Coxiellaceae bacterium
AACTTTTCAAGCGTAATAAAAAATAATCGCTGTATTATGATTGGGTTGGCTGCCAAATTACTATCATTACTTTCTCTGATTAAATTTGGAGAAATATTTTTATCACTAGGTAGCATTGTGTTATCGATAGGAACCTATGCAATGCTATTTGGCTGGCAATATGCCGTGGGTTTTGTGGCACTTATTTTTTTACATGAAGCCGGGCACTATCTTGCAGCACAACAAAAAAATTTAAATGTGGGGTTACCAACTTTTATTCCTTTTGTTGGCGCATGGATACAATTAAAAGAAATGCCAATGTCTGCAGAAGTAGAAGCATATGTTGCGTATGCCGGACCTTTGGTCGGAACACTAGCCGCATTTGCTTTTTATTTTTACGGTGTGCACGTCAATAGCAGTTTATTCTTAGCATTAGCACAAACCGGTTTTATTATTAACCTTTTTAACTTAATCCCTTTAAGCCCATTAGACGGTGGCAGAATTACCGCAATTATTAGTCCAAAGGTGTGGTTTATTGGCGCACCGTTATTGGTTGGTTTGTGGTTTTATTCTTTCAATCCGCTATTAATTTTAATTGCATTATTATCGATACCGCAGCTTAAAAAAGCTTGGCGCTTTGATCCAACTGCTGCTGAGAATAAAGCTTACTATATGATAAACAACACAGTGCGTTTTGAGTATGCTGTGCTGTATCTTGGGTTGACGATTGTATTGATATCAATGATTACTTACCGGTAGGATTTTTATGTTAGTAGCTTTAACCCGTTCTTTGCTTGCGGCAACGCTCGCACTAACTTTTATGCCCAGCTATTCTCAGTCTTTAAAGCATCAGTCGCTTGATTCCATCATAAAAAATGCAATGCGGCAAACCAATACCCCAGTTGTTGGCTACGCAATTATTGATCATTATAAAATTGTAAAAGCAAAAACACTGTCTATCGACCCAAGCATTAAAGTGAATAAAAATTCTTTATTTCAGGCGGCTTCAATCAGTAAAAGCGTAACAGCGTATGCGGCTGCAAAATTAATTGCTAATGGAAAATTATCGCTTGATAAACCAGCAAATGCCTATTTGACTGCGTGGAAAATTCCTGTCAATAAATATAACCAAACTCACCATGTCACTCTGAGACAAATTTTATCAATGACTGCTGGGTTATCTGTATCCGGATTTGCGGGATATCGACAAGATCAACCACTGCCTTCTTTAATACAAATTCTAAATGGTCAGCCGCCGGCAAATAATGCGACTATTCGGGTCTTTTATCAGCCGGGTAGTCGGTATTTTTATTCTGGTGGTGGTTATCAGGTGCTGCAGTTGCTGATTCAAGATCGAGTAAAAACGACATTTAATGATTGGATGAATCATTCGGTTTTAAAAGCGCTTGGTATGCATCACAGCATTTATCAATACCCGCTTTCGCAAAAGTATCGGCAAATAGCTGTCCCTGGATTTTGGGGTAATGGAAAAATGCTTTTTAAGGGTTGGAATAATTACGCCATTGCAGGGTCAGGTGGGCTTTGGTCTACACCGACAGATCTTGCCAAGTTTGCCTTAAATATTACGCAGTCTTATTTGGGAAAAAAGCATGCTTTTATACCGCAGCAGTTGGCAAAGACGATGTTAACAAGGCAAAAAAACTCTGATTTTGGTTTTGGTGTGATTGTTAATGGAAAAGCAAAATCATTGAATTTTAGAAAACACGGGCATAACTATGGATACCATGGTCAGCTCATTATATTCCCTAATGTTGGCAAAGGCTTAGTGATTTTGACGGATTCAGAAAACGGTTTATCGTTAATTAACTATATCGTGCCCATCGTTGCGCATCGTTATCACTGGCCATGCTATTTTCCTTATTTGGATGAGCTTATGCTAATACCGGAGTATGCTTGTCTGCAGTGATTATTTTTGCAGGGATGCTAAGTGCGTTTTAATAGTGGGCCATTCTGTGTTCAGTATGCTGTAAACACAAGTATCTCGGAGTGTGCCATCAGGCATGATCATGTGGTTGCGCAAAATCCCATCTAATTTGGCGCCGATACGTTCGATACTTTGGCGGCTTTGTCGATTTAAAATATGCGTTCTAAATTCAACGGCAATGCAGTTTAGAGTTTCAAAGGCGTTTTGTAGTAATAATTTTTTAACCTCTGTGT
>CAYXLV010000381.1:0-2154 GCA_964465995.1 uncultured Coxiellaceae bacterium
CGCTTATTGAGCTTAGCAATAATGCCAGTATTGATATCATTTTTCTCATGAAAGACCTCTGAGCAAATGAACTGCACGTGGTCTCGAAATTCGTTAAAATCTTTCTGTGTGTCAGCAGCGTAGCTTTTCACTAACCCTTTCAGTAATTCCCACTTTAAGTTAAAGCGCAGAGTAGCAATCATATCGTCGTTTTGAATAATTGCTTGGAACCTTTCCACTGCGGGTAAATCAGATGTTGTAGCAAATTGTTTAATGGCCTCTGGGTTATAAGTTTCCCTGATTAAGTCATCGCTTGTGTTGAGAGAATTTTCATTATAGCGATCACCTTGGCTTGGCATGTATATTTTTTTCTTGTAAATATCCATGCAACGGCTAATTGCCGCTTGTAAGATAAAGTCTTCTTGAGTGGATAGCTTAAGTATTTGACGATGAGATTCTCGTTCACGGAATTTCATTATATGCAGAGTGCTTGGTTTGCAGTTTGACAGTTTTTCAGCGCTGGTTTTTGGTCGGCTAATATAACCATAATACAGGATGTTGAGATCTTGCATGAGCTGATTAACATTCAGATCTTCATTTGAGCTTAATGCTTTATTGTATTCGTTTCGTGTTTTTGGATTTATTAAAATACTATAGGCTGCATTAATTTCTTGAGTAGTGATTGTATCTTCTTTTTGTACTTTTTTTTGTTTATCAGGGTGAGATTGTAGTAAGCGTGCGTTACGTGCTTTTTTAATTGCTTCATTTGTTGCGCTTTTAGTGACGCCAAGTATTTGGTAGAGAGTTTGCGAGTTATTTTTATTGTTATTTAATGCAAGCCATTCAGCATAGTTATTTTGGATTTCTTGTTCTTCATCTAGCGTAAGTTCAGTAGCAGATCGTTGGGTGGCTGATGGTTTCATGCTGCGCTCTCCTTTTGTGCTGGGCTCGCGGCCTTACTGCTCGCATTCTATCGTATTTTTTTGTGCAGACCCAATAAAATTAGTGTGGTTACCAGTCGTTCAGCTTGAAATTGCTAACGTTGGAGGTGTTTGCTTCTCGTTCTTCTGGTTTAATATTTAAGCTGAGCTTTAGGAGCTTGAAATTCTGCTTTGAGGCAAACTCCCAGTATGGCGTCGATTTTAAGCATTTTTTGGTAACTTCTTGAATGTTTGAGATAAAATATTTGGTGCTTTTGTTTTTATCGTTGGAGCTACTCAATTGAATGATTTTTTCTATGGCTTCAGTATCCCCTTCCTGCAGTTTGAGACCAATTGAGAGCGCTATCCGTTGTTGTTCGAGAGTTTCCTCCGCGGTAAGTTGTTTTTCGAATAGTCCGAAAAAAGTACGATTTGCTGGGTATGAATCAATGAGCATAGATTGTAGCGAATGACTAAATGCTGTTGAGGTGCCGAGACTTGAAAGGAAAGACTTGACAAGTGGCCATGTAATTTCGCTTGAGTTGGATAGCTTTTCCATTAGTTCATAGCTGGGGTAGCCTCTATCGATCAGTAAATCAAGTAGCTTTGATAGATCTTTTACTGTGTGTGTCCGAAGTGTGTTCCCAATGGCTGTGGTAATGTTGTTCATTGTGCATACAAAAGGATGTTCGCCAATCTCGCAGTTAACTAGGCTTTTGGCCACATTTTCGGTTTTATGTGTTTCTATTAACTTAAATAGCGGGCCCTCAGTAAGGTCTGTTAAATATTGGGTTGCTGTTGCTATATAAGTTCTGGTCAGAGCTTTCTTTTTGGTGGAATAGCGCGTGATGACATTATTGTACTGCTTTACAAGCCCATCCGCCTTTTCATGTAGCTCCTTAATCCGCGTATCAACACTATGCAAGATCTCGTCAATTTCCTTGCTTGCATCAAGTGCATCAAATAAAAGCTTTTTAACAATCTGATTGAAGTAATCAGGCTTATATTCTTCCAGATTATCTATGTGACCCGATGCTTTAGTGTGCTCTGAAAAATTAAAAAGATTATTGTTGTTAGTAATCAAAGGCTGATTTTCATCATCAGTCTCGGTAAGTTTAGCAAAGATACTGTTGTTATTACTGGGATCAAAGACCGTGTTTTTCTCGCTCAGCTCGACTTCGACTTCCTCTTTGCTGATGGCGGGTTTATATTTAATCGTCTCCTCTATAGCCTTTTTAAGCTCATCAACTTGAGC
>CAYXLV010000382.1:0-2138 GCA_964465995.1 uncultured Coxiellaceae bacterium
CTAAAAAAGGCTTTACTTCAAAAACCTCTGGATTCACTTCAAGGCAACTTAGATCCCATGGCATTGTTTAGCACACCACAAGTGGTGCGCCAGCTGACCAAGGATATTTTAAAAACAGCACCGCAGACAGGTTATGTTTTTAATTTGGGCCATGGTATTCATAAAGACACACCGATAGACAATATGGCGGCGATGGTTGACGCCGTAGTGACATCAGGATAACTATGCAACAAAAACCTTTAATTATTATTGGCGCCGGACTTGGCGGTTATATGTTTGCCAAAGAATGGCGCAAGTTGGACCAAACTACACCGTTAGTTATCATTACCGCAGATGCCGGTGATTTTTATTCAAAGCCATTATTATCAACGGCGCTTACCCAAGAGAAAACAGCAGCAACATTGGTTGTTAGTGATGCGGCAACGATGGCGCAGCAACTGGATGCCAGTATTCATACTTTTGCCACAGTGACCACGATTGATGCGAAGCAGCAAACGTTGCAATACCTGACCCAAGACCAACAAGTACATACACTGGACTATTCCAAGTTAGTACTTGCTGTTGGCGCGAATAAAATGCAGGTGCCGCTCGCCGGAGATGCGGTTGGCGATATTATGTCGGTTAATAATTTATTAGAGTATGCCGCTTTTCGACAACAATTAGCCGGCAAAAAAGAACTTGCTATTATTGGCGCTGGTTTAGTCGGTTGCGAGTTTGCGAATGATTTATTAAACACGCAACACAGCTTGCAGATGATTGCGCTTGAACAATACCCATTAGCAAAATTTGTTCCCGAGATGGTTGCACGTGCATTGATAGCACCATTTGCGGAGCACGGTGTGCAATGGCATTTAGGACGCATGGTGACCGCCGTTAATAAAAAAGCGAATCAGTATGTTGTATTAATGGATGATCATCGCGAGCTATTAGTCGATGGTGTTTTTGCAGCCGTCGGATTGCGCCCGAATATTGATTTAGCAAAAGCCGCTGGTTTGCAAACGCATCAAGGCATTGTTGTCGATACCTATTTACAAACCAGCAGTCCCAATATTTATGCCTTAGGGGATTGCGCAGAAGTCGATGGTGAGATACGCCAATATGTCGCGCCGTTATTACAATGTGCACGAACCCTAGCAAAAAATTTAGCGAGTGATAGCACGCAACAAGCTGTGGTTTATCCTTGCATGCCAATTGTTATTAAAACACCACTTTGCCCAGTAGTATCTTGCTTGCCACCCAGCAATGTTGCGGGTCAGTGGCAACATGAAGGTGAAGGCTCCAATCAACGCGCCGTATTTTTAGATGATGATGAGCAAGTGTGGGGCTTTGCGTTATCCGGTGATAAAGTGCGCGAAAAAGCCAGTTTGGTAAAAGCGATTAACACAGCCAAACTCGCTAGTCCGTCGCGATAATTATTGATGATTTAAATATTGAGCCAGCCCAGATAAAAACATTTGCACTGCAAGGGTAGTTAACAACATCCCCATTAATCGCTCTAAAGCAATCAAACCGCGATTACCAAAAAGTCGCATTAGAAAACGCGCACCCAACATAATAAAAAGAAAAACCACGGAAGCAATTAAAACCGCAATAAACCAAGTCGCTAATTTACCCGGCTCATGTGTAGCAAACAGCAATACAATCGCCATTGCAGAAGGCCCCGCCGTTAATGGCACAGCAAGCGGCACAATAAAAGGTTCTTCATTATTATTATCCGCGTCACTGCTTTTATCACTAGGAAAAATCATTTTAATAGCAATTAAAAATAAGATAATACCACCAGCAATACTGAGTGCCGAAGTGGTTAAATGCAACCAACGCATAATGTATTGCCCAAAAAAAAGAAATGCTGTCAAAATTAAAAAAGCGATACCAGTCTCACGCAAAATAATACGTTTTTGAGTTTTCGCATCGAAGCGTTTAAGAATAGACAAAAAGACGGGAATATTACCCAGAGGATCCATCACTAAAATTAAAGTGATCGCAGCAGTATAAAAAGTCATAAATGTTACCTGTGGATTAATGGCGCTATGGTCTGAGCAATCAATACCCAGACAAGGAGACTGACGTGTCGAATTCTACACAGGATAAAAAGCCATAGCAAACTGCCAAAAGGGCATCTAATACAAGTCACTAAA
>CAYXLV010000383.1:0-2133 GCA_964465995.1 uncultured Coxiellaceae bacterium
ATGGTAGATAGTGTGATGGTTTTGCCCGAAGACACGGCGGTTATGTTATTGGCGCCAGTGATACGCGATCGTAAAGGTGAACATGTGCAGCTACTAGAACAGTTGCAAATGCAAGGTTTTATTCGTGCGCGGATTGATGGTGAAGTGGTTGAATTGGATGAAGCGCCTAAGCTGAGTTTGCGACGTAAACATACTATCGAAGTGGTGGTCGACCGCGTCAAAGTAAAACCAGGAATTGAGCAGCGGTTAGCGGAATCATTTGAAACGGCTTTACGCTTAAGCAGTGGTTTAGCGACTGTTGCCCATATGAAGTCGAAAAAAAAGGATGTCTTATATTCTGCTAATTTTTCTTGTCCCACGTGTGGTTATAGTATCGAAGAATTAGAACCACGCATGTTTTCATTTAATAATCCAAAAGGCGCTTGTCCCGCTTGTGATGGATTGGGTGTGGAACAATTTTTTGATCCTGACAAAATTATTCAAAACGATGCGCTGAGTTTGGCGGGTGGAGCAATTCGCGGTTGGGATCGACGCAATTTTTACTATCACCAATTATTAACCTCGCTGGCTGAGCACTATCAATTTGATATCGATACACCTTATAAAGAATTACCCAAAGTGATTCAAGAAATTATTTTGCACGGCAGTGATGAAGAAGACATTAACTTTTCCTATGCCGCACCTAATGGCAAACAAGTGAGCCGCGAACATCCATTTGAAGGTGTTATTCCGAATATGGAACGCCGTTACCACGAAACGGAATCCTTAGCCGTCCGTGAAGAATTAGCCAAATATATTTCAACCGATCATTGTTCTGATTGTGATGGCGCGCGTTTACGTTTGGAATCGCGCCATGTATTTGTACGCAAAAAAAGCCTGCCTGAAGTGTCAGCCATGTCGATCGAACAAGCATTAGCTTTTTTTGAAAAGATGCAGCTAAAAGGCAAGCGCGGCAAAATCGCTGAAAAAATTCTACGCGAAGTGCGCGCACGTTTAGGCTTTTTAGTTAATGTTGGATTGAACTACATTAATTTAGAACGCAGCGCTGAAACCTTATCCGGTGGTGAAGCACAACGTATTCGTTTAGCGAGTCAAATTGGTTCGGGTTTGGTTGGGGTGATGTATATTCTTGATGAACCATCCATCGGTTTACATCAGCGTGATAACGAACGCTTATTAAATACCTTGACGCGACTCCGTGATTTAGGCAATACCGTGATCGTGGTTGAACACGATGAAGATGCGATTCGAACCGCTGATTACGTGATTGATATTGGTCCTGGTGCCGGCGTGCATGGGGGCGAGGTGGTTGCAAAAGGCACACCCGAGCAAATTAAAAAAAATAAAAAATCACTGACCGGTCAATATTTATCTGGCAAAAAAAGCATTCCCGTTCCTGAAAAACGCATCGAAAATACTTGTCGGCCACAGCTACGTTTAAAAGGCGCTACTTGTAATAACTTAAAAAATGTCAGTGTGGATATTCCCATTGGATTGATGACTTGCGTGACTGGTGTATCCGGCTCAGGTAAGTCGAGTTTAATTAATGACACGCTTTACCCCATTGCTGCACAAAAACTCAATGGTGCAGCAGCGCGTCAAATTGGTCCGTACAAAAGCATTCAAGGTTTAGACGAGCTGGATAAAGTCGTCGATATTGATCAAAGCCCAATTGGCAGAACACCACGTTCAAATCCCGCCACTTACACAGGTTTATTTACCCCAATTCGTGACCTATTTGCGAATACACCCGAAGCGCGCGCCCGTGGTTATAAACCTGGGCGATTTAGTTTTAATGTTAAAGGCGGCCGTTGCGAAGCGTGTGAAGGTGATGGCGTGATCAAAGTGGAAATGCACTTTTTAGCCGATGTTTATGTCACCTGTGATATTTGTAAAGGCAAACGCTATAACCGTGAAACACTAGAAGTGCGCTACAAAGGTAAAAATATCCACGAAATCTTGGATATGACCGTAGAGCAAGCACGAGAATTTTTTGATGCTGTGCCAGTGATTGCACGCAAACTACAAACCCTGATTGATGTCGGGCTTTCTTATATTTCACTTGGACAAAGTGCTACAACCTTGTCAGGTGGTGAGGCGCAACGCATTCGTTTGGCTAGTCAAATTGGTTCA
>CAYXLV010000384.1:0-2125 GCA_964465995.1 uncultured Coxiellaceae bacterium
TGCGTAGGCGTAATGGGCAAAGGCATTGCCCAACAATTTAAAAAACTATATCCAAAAATGTTTGAAGATTATGTTAACCGCTGCACAAAAAAAGAGGTTAAACCTGGTGTCCCATATATCTATCAGTGCAGCGATCTAAATATTACAATTATTAATTTTCCAACCAAAAATCACTGGCGATCTCCAGCACTACTAGACTACATAATTGATGGACTTAATATTTTCATTGATAAATATAAAGAGTGGGGTGTCACGTCAATTGCCATCCCACCACTGGGATGTGGTAACGGAGGATTAGAGTGGTCCATGGTTGGGCCTATCATTTATCAAAAACTCGCCAGCCTCAAAATTAATATCGAGTTATATGCTCCATACGGTACACCAAATAAATTGCTAACAGAGGAATATCTTAGCACCAAAAAAACTGACCAAAACTTCATTAAACACAGTAAACAATATAAAATTGAACCTGCTTGGATTGCATTAATTGAGGTGCTGTCACAACTAGAAAAGCAAAAATATGCCAACCCAGTTGGAAGAGTTATTTTTCAAAAGATTTGCTATATCATGACTGAACTCAACGTTCAAACAAACTTCTCCTTCAAGGCCGAAAGCTATGGGCCATTCTCACCAGATGTAAAACGTGCCATAGAAATTTTATCCAACGCCAATCTTCTCTATGAAAAGCAGCTTGGAAAAATGATTCAACTTAAGGTTGGCAAAGAATACCAAACGCAACTGAATACTTTTAAAGATCAAATTTCAAAATATGACAAACAAATTTGCAAGACTGTTGATTTATTTAGCCGCATCAAAAATACTGATCAAGCCGAAGAGATAGTCACCGTTTTATACGCAGCACGCGAACTAAAACGTCAAAAAAACCATTCTGTTAGCGAAAAAGACCTATATGATTATATTTTAAGCTGGAAAAAAAGCTGGCAAAATAAGCAAAAAGAAGCATCTATCTCATGCACCATTCGAAACTTAGAAATGCTTGACTGGCTAAAACTGGAATACAGTGATGATCTACCAAACTTACCAGAAGATCATTTAGACTAAAATGAAATGCAGAGACCAGCCTTACTATAGTACCTCTAACCTCGTTACTTAGTACTTACTTAATGCCTACTTAGTGCCTACTTAGTGCCTGCTTAGTGCCTGCTTAGTGCCTCTGCTTAGTGCCTACCTAGAAACACTCAAAAACAAGCACGTCATGGTTTAACAAAGCCATTCAAAAAAATCAAAATATTATTTGACGAATAATCTTGAACCACCGGAAAATCAACCGGCTTCCCCGCAAAAAACTCTTCACCAACACCTATAAAATTAATCCCAAGCTTTTGACTTGCCCTGTAATCCCAAAATCTATCACCGACATACACTATTGTTTTGTACTGCTCCTGCTGGTAATGTTTTTTTGCCCGCTGAGTTGCGATATTAATAATTTCATACCGCTCCATATCATCATCAGCACAACCTAATGGAATATTATGATAAGGCAAACCTGCGTGTCGCAGCTTAATTAGTGCAGAGCCACGCCAACAACCTGTTGCAATTGCGATATCCCAATTTGATAAAGCTGCTATGCGCCCAAAGATTGTTTGTGCGCCGAGCAATGGACGGCAATGTGAGTTATTGTTTCTAATCTGCAACTCCAATAAATCGAAGAATTTATTTTTTATCGCCTGCATTTCTTCCACACTCGGTTTTCTATAAAGATATTTTTCAAACAACTCCATTGCAATCCCAGAATCCGTGGAGTAACAATATTCAGCCCAGTTATTATTAATCTTATCAACTTCAAAATATTCTATAAAAGCTTGAGTAAAAGCATTTAAATCAACGCCACCTGTTTGAGTGAGAGTTCCGTCAATATCAAAAATAACTAAATTACTCGACATAATTTTTAAAGCCTTATTGGCAACAAATAAATAACCGCAGTTGCGTTTAGCTGGTGTGTTTTGCACGCACTTTCCAAGACAACTAAGTATTTCTACTCAGCCTTCCAACACACACCCTAAAAAAATAAAAAATTTAATAACAATAGAAAATATCACGCACACTCATTGCAAAAAAAAACAAAAATCTAAAGTTGAATTCAACAAACAAAAAAGATTACAAT
>CAYXLV010000385.1:0-2121 GCA_964465995.1 uncultured Coxiellaceae bacterium
AATATAAATTGTTTGGTTTGGTTATCATTATTTTTCTTTATTGCCGCTATAATTTCACTATTCATTTTGTTATTTAGGGACTACCTCTGGCTTTACAAGCTAATCACTTGGTACCAGTCAACAAAAGAAATGGTTTTTCAAAATTCAAAAGCCCCAAAAGTGCTATACAGCAACCCAGAAAACTTTGATAACGATCAAAGTAGATTTATGGCAATACAATGGGTTGTGGGCATAATGAACATTATTTTTCTCTCTTTGGGAATAATTACTGGTATCGCTGGCATTCTGCACTAGCTCAACAAAAAAGATAAATATCAAGATGAGAATTAGCTCATCTTGAAAAACTACGGAGTAAATGTAGTGAGTGATAACGATCATAATGATTTTGCTATGAATATGAGAGAAGCCTTGGATGCTTACCGAAAACTGACAAATAAAAATTATGCTCCCATATTTAATTCATATAAAAAGCTTCTCGAAATTAATGAACATTACAAAACCAACACCAGAAATCTTGATGAAAACCAAATCGACCTAATTAATGTAGGATTAATAGCTGCTAAAGCATTAGATTTTGATACTGATTTTAAAGATTATGCTGGAAAACTTCATAAAGTATGGAGATCATTTATATACTTTTTAAGCGTCACATATTCAAAATATAATACAGGCAACCTGCTAGGCCCAAGACTCATAGCATATAACTTTTACAGAAAACAAAATTTTACTGATGCTGATGCAATGGGGAACATGCAAGGCATAGATTTTTCAAAAAGCATTAACGACCAGTTTATACTACGCAAGACCGAGCAATTTGCCCAATGGCGAAATCCGAATATAACAGAGCAAGGTAACTACTATACGGATCCAGGAAACTCACCTAACTGTTTAGGAATTCACTACAAAGAACAAAATAAGGCAACTGGTGATATTAATATTAGGGCTGAACGTATTTACACAGTACAGACTAATGTAATTTGCCTGAAAAGTTACGCTGCTGATGTTCTGGATATTTGGTCTATCCCCAACCAATCTTTTAACGCTAAAGGTGGGTGCATCCAATATTTTAATGCGCTCAACGCAGCTGATTTTCAAGTAAAATAATTACCCTAAGCAGGCAATAGGCAAGGACGCACCTGCTAATTGTCCCACCAAGCACCATAACTCATTGATTTCAATAGAGCTCAATCCTAGGCCGGACTGGCTGCCTTCTCATTTAGCAAAATGCTGACCTCAACTGAGCTTACAACAAGCTTTTGTAGTGCTAAAATCGCGCTACTGCTTAGCGCCACTTGGAAGTGGTTTTTTATAATGGGCTCATATAATGACTAATAGGGAATCTCTACTTCAAACCTTAGAATCTGCAATCATCATTAGCTATGAAAGAATTCACGGAAGCTTCAAGAGCTCTTTCGAATCTGCTAATTTTTTTAGAGAATTGATCAACATTAAAATTACAATAAATGACTCTAAAGTAGCAGCAATAAATCTTATAACAGCAATTATTGACACCACCACCATCTGCACCAATTACTTATTACAAGGAGTTTAACAATGAAAGTAAAATTAACAACCGGTACAGAGTATGATATTAGCGATAATCAAAAGGCCACAGACCTCATAAGAAATATAAGAACCATGGGTCTCGAGAGCAGTATGATCGTTTAAAATTTATCTACGATCAAATTCAACACCTTAATTCACCTCAGGGTAAGACTGCGGTCGAAATTAATGCTACGCAAATATGCAAAGAAATAAAACCGGCTTTAATCGCCAATGGTTATTTAAAAACACCTGTTGCCAATGCCATTCAGCCACAACCAGCTCCTCAAGTCACACTAAAGCCGGTTGCACCAATAAATACTCTAAAACCAATTTCTTTTCTACCAATTTCACCAAGTCATTCGTCTTCAAGCACAACGCTTAGTACAAGGAGCTTAACAGTTAAAGTAAAATTAACAACCAGCACAGAGTATGATATTAGCGATAATCACAAGGCCACAGACCTCATAAAAAATATAAGAACCATGAAATCTCGAGAGCAGTATGATCGCTTGAAATTTATATACGATCAAATTCAACACCTTAATTCACCTCAGGGTAAGACTGCGGTCGAAATTA
>CAYXLV010000386.1:0-2107 GCA_964465995.1 uncultured Coxiellaceae bacterium
AGAATAGCCACTATTTTTTTGATGATATCATTCCCAAAGCTACCAACCTCGAGTCTATAGAAATCTTTTTTATTGAAAAAACGCCTATACCAAAAAACACATACTCCGACATACCGACTGATTTGTATACATATTACGCTGATGACCCAGACATACGAATGCCTATGAATTTTCTGAATTTTCCAATTTCACCCATCTCCTCCATCAATCCAATTTTGTCAACCAACAACTATGATTTAGAAAACCCATCAAGCAAACAAGAACCCAATCAATTAATGGGGATATTTCAAAAAGAAAATGATAAATGCGCTCATAATAATGATTTACAATCCACGCTAGAAAAAAACATCCATCTGCTCAACCTCACAAAAGTGAAGTTCTTTGACACCAACTGCAATTCATTAAAGACTTGGTCTAAACTACTTACGAAGATGCCATCAATAACAACCCTACTCATTGATGAGGCATGGCAAGATGATATTGATGACTACAATCTAAATACAAATTTTAAGCTGAATTACATCAAAAAAATAATCATCAATGGCAGTAATATCAGCCAAAAAACTCTATTATTATTAATTAAAAAAGCCCCTAATATTCAAACTCTAGAATTAGAATCCTACAATCCAACAGATGAAATAACACCAGAACAGCTTGGATCGCTTAATATTCTACCTCAGTTAACTCAACTAACCGTCGTGAATAGCAACTTACCCGGCAAGCTCCTAGATAAATTAGTTAACATAACACCAACACTAACTCACTGCTCTATTACACTACCAATATTCCAAATAGATTTATCTACCTTAAGATCAAAGTACTCACCAAATATACTAAAGCATGTCAAAAAAATTATTATCTCAAAGCAAAAAGATCTCGGCGACAAATTGCTACACCTCTTAACACATGCCGCACAAAATTTAGAAGAAATTAAATCTGATTTAAAATACGCACCCACACCCACCGACAACCCTTTAATTGATATACAACACCTTCCAGACAACCTGCATTTACCAGCTTTGCAGAACTTGAATTTAAGCTACCTTTCGATTAGCCCAAACGCCATCAAAAAACTCATCTATGCTGCCCCGCAACTTAAAGCACTCAATTTATCCGGCATTGATAATTTAAAAGATCTTGATATTGACGATATTAACCATAAAATCGAAGACCTGGTAGCTGACAAGCTTAGTCAAGAAATTTTTCTAGCGCTTTCAAATCAAACTGAAATTCATATTAATCTAGGATTACCTTGCTTTAATGTGAATCTTTTATCACCATTTTCAAAAAAACGTCATTTTGAAAAGATTCAAAAAATAAAAATTAGCTGCCTTATTCATCATAGCCTAAGCGGCGAGTTCTTTATCAATCTACTTGAATCAACTCCAAATTTAAAAACTCTCGAAATAAACGATATATCTATCACGGATCACTCAGATGAACATATAGTAGACACTCTTTCGCGCAAGCTTAATAATTTATCAATTGAACATATCAAAATGCAGGACACTGATTTCTCATCAAGCAACACTTTTGTCAATCTCATTAATGCTTGTCCAAATTTAAAAACACTCAGCTTGAAAAATTGCAATCAATCAGATGATACCATCATACCTGAATTAACTATTACCCAGAAAGAATTCAACAAATTAGAAAGTATTATCGTTGTGCTAGAAGCAGATAGAATGAATAGTCTATTCAGCTTATTACCAGAAAATAACTTAATAGAACTCATCACGAAATCAAAAAATCTAAAGTACCTAGAACTCGAATTACTTAGAGAATACGATGAATCCGAATCATTTAGAGAATACGATCCTAATAATCTTGATATAGTTATACCAAACTATTCAAAACTCCAAACAGTCCACATAAAAACAGCATACTTTCCGACCAATCTCGCAGAAAAAATGATCACCAACAATAAAAATTTAAAAATTTTGGGTTGTGGTTACAGTGACGAACTCGCAAGATATTCCACCCTCAAACCAGTCAGTCTAAGTTCTCTCACTTTGACGAGCGATTCTTTCACTAATTATTTCTTTGAAAATTATGCAAAATATTTCAGTAGTATAGAAGAGTTGAATCTATTCAGCAGTAGCTACAA
>CAYXLV010000387.1:0-2106 GCA_964465995.1 uncultured Coxiellaceae bacterium
CGCATGGGTGCGCGCACTTTATTGTTATCACACAATATTGAAACCCTAGGCCAATTGTCGTGTAACCCGGCGATTGGTGGAATTGGTAAAACGCATCTGGTTAAAGAAATCGATGCCTTGGGTGGCATCATGGCGCGAGCAACCGATCAAGCTGGAATTCAATTTCGCGTTCTTAATTCTCGCAAAGGTCCAGCTGTTCGCGCCACCAGAGCGCAAGCCGATCGAATACTCTATAAAGCCGCGATTCGAACGGCTTTAGAAAATCAAGAAAACTTATGGTTATTTCAACAAGCCGTTGATGATTTACTTATTGAAAACGACACCGTGCAAGGTGTTGTCACCCAAATGGGTTTGCAATTCAAAGCACCGGCTGTGGTCCTCACTGTTGGCACTTTCCTCGGTGGAAAAATACATATTGGCATGCAAAATTATCGCGGTGGTCGCGCCGGTGATCCACCCGCTATTGCCTTAGCGAATCGCTTGCGCGCGTTACCTTTTCGCGTTGAGCGTTTAAAAACTGGCACACCACCACGCATTGATGGTCGCACAATTGATTATTCACAATGCCAAGCACAACCAGGCGACACGCCGTGTCCAGTGATGTCATATTTAGGCTCGGTAGAAGAACACCCACAACAAGTCCCTTGTTTTATCACGCACACCAATGAACGCACGCATGACATTATTCGCCAAGACCTCCAGCAATCACCAATGTATGCCGGTTTGATCGAAGGTGTGGGGCCACGCTACTGTCCGTCTATTGAAGATAAAGTCGTGCGCTTTGCTGACAAAACGTCGCATCAAATTTTCCTAGAACCAGAAGGTTTAAACACGCCCGAAGTATATCCCAACGGTATTTCCACCAGCCTGCCGTACGAAACGCAATACGCTTTAGTGCACAGCATGCGCGGTTTAGAAAACTGTCATATCACCCGTCCCGGCTACGCGATTGAATATGACTTTTTTGATCCACGTGATCTCAAGGCATCACTGGAAACGCGATTTATTCAAGGTTTATATTTTGCCGGTCAAATTAATGGGACGACCGGTTATGAAGAAGCTGGCGCGCAAGGTTTAATTGCTGGTTTAAATGCCGCGTTACAAACCCAAGGTAAAGCACCTTGGACACCAAGACGTGATGAAGCGTATATCGGTGTTTTAATTGATGATTTAATTACCCAAGGCACCAAGGAACCTTACCGCATGTTTACCAGCCGCGCAGAATTCCGTTTAACCTTGCGTCAAGATAATGCCGATATGCGCTTAACCGAAACCGCCAGAGGTTTGGGTTTAATTGATGATGCACGTTGGAATACCTTTAATCAAAAGCGCGATGCCATCGCTAAAGAAACAGAGCGTTTAAAACAAATTTGGATTCAACCAAATACCATTTCAGCAGAACAATTTAGCAAAACGTTTCAGCAATCTATTGATCGTGAATACAGCGGCATGGATTTATTACGCAGACCCGAAGTCAGCTACGACAAATTGCTGACCATCGAAAAATTTCAACCAGCCGTTGCTGCACCGATCGTTGCCGAGCAAGTAGCGATCAATGCTAAATACGCGGGTTACATTGCGCGCCAACAAAATGAAATTGCCAAGCAGCTTCGTTATGAGCAAACCAACATTCCGAACACCATCGATTATGATCAAGTCAAAGGTTTATCCACTGAAGCCCAACAAAAACTAAAAGCCATTAAACCCACAACCATTGGACAAGCGCTTCGCATTCCTGGAATGACACCTGCAGCGATTTCGATTTTATTAGTGCACCTTAAAAAAACATCGGTCAGTAACGCTTAACTCGTTAAGATAATCTGCTATGCTGAAGTTCCCACCTACCTTTCAAAAAGGCTGTTCTATGAAAAAATATTTGTTTGGCAGAATTAAAGATCCTTCCAACCAACACCCGAGTGTTTGGTTACAACCACAAGAAATTTCTTTAGCAACCTATGTTTTTATTCACAGCTCCGACGCCGCAAATTTTTGGACAGAGATTGATCTTGCTAATCATGGTGGCGACTATTTTGTTTACTGTTGGTTGGTTCCAGATAATATTCGCCAAGAAGTTAATCAATTAAACCAAACACCGGTTTATCAAAG
>CAYXLV010000388.1:0-2082 GCA_964465995.1 uncultured Coxiellaceae bacterium
CTTCTAGGCCTTTCGCGCTCGCTTATGCTGTGCGCACTGGCACAGTGAAAAAAGGAGAAACTTTATTTCTGGAAGCTTTTGGTGCTGGTTTTGCGTGGGGCGGCGCGTTAGTCAAGTTTTAAAAATCGAGGGAGAGGTGTTGTGATTGGTTTTATATTTCCTGGCCAAGGATCGCAAACGGTTGGCATGTTAAATGCATTTAGTGGTCGCACGACGATTGTTGAAGAGTGGTTTGCCAAAGCGTCAGCTGTTTTAGGTTATGACTTGTGGGAATTAGCGCAGCAAGGACCGGCTGAACAATTAAATCAAACTGAATTTACGCAACCGGCTTTATTAGCTGCGGATGTGGCGTTATGGCATTGTTGGCAAGCACATGCTGGTGCTAAGCCAAGTGTTATGGCGGGTCACAGTTTGGGTGAATACAGTGCCTTGGTTTGTGCGGGTGCGTTAGCGTTTACGGATGCCGTGAGTTTGGTGGCGAAGCGCGGACGTTATATGCAAGCAGCTGTTGCAGAGGGTGTAGGTGCGATGGCGGCGGTGATTGGCTTGGATGATGCGCAAGTTGCAGCGCTTTGTGATGAGTTTAAAGGTGATGAGGTATTAAGCCCTGCTAATTTTAATTCGGTCGGACAAGTGGTGATTGCCGGGCATAAAACGGCGGTAACGCGCGCGGTAGCGGCTGCGAAAGATAAAGGCGCGAAGCTGGCTAAATTAATTCCGGTGAGTGTGCCGTCACATTGTCAATTGATGCAAAGTGCGGCGGATGAGTTAGCGGATGATTTGGCGGCGGTTAGTTTGCATGCGCCAACAATACCAGTGATTCAAAATGCGGATGTAGTGGCCTTAGATGATCCTTTGCAAATTCGTGCGGCTTTAGTGAAGCAACTGACTCAACCTGTTCGTTGGGTTGAAACGATTCAGCGCATGCAAGCACAAGCCGTTCAAGATTTTGTGGAATGCGGACCTGGAAAGGTTTTAGCAGGTTTAAATAAACGCATTGATAAAAGTTTTAATACGTATTCAATTGATACCCCAGATTTATTACAAGCAGCCGTAGATGCCGTGGTTAACCACGCTGCTTAATCACGCTGCATTGTTTCAATATATTTTTTATCGTAGGAGTGTTTATGAATTTAGATGGAAAAATTGCCTTAGTTACAGGCGCAAGCCGCGGCATCGGTAAAGCCATTGCCATCACTTTAGCCAAGCAGGGCGCGACGGTAATCGGAACCGCCACCACGCCTGAGGGCGCAGCAAAAATTACCGATTATTTAAACGCTGTTGGCGCAACTGGTAAAGGTTTTGCATTAAACGTACGCGATGCTGAGTCCATAAAAAACACCCTCGCGGCCATCCAAGACGAATTCGGTGGCCCAACTATTTTGGTCAACAACGCCGGTATCACTCAAGACAATATTTTATTACGCATGAAGCCTGAACAATGGGATGATGTCATCGACACCAATTTAAACGCCGTATTCCGCATGACCAAAGCCGCATTAAAACCCATGGTCAAAGCCCGCTTCGGCAGAATCATCAACATCTCTTCCGTCGTCGGCGTCATGGGCAACCCTGGCCAAGCCAACTACTGCGCCTCCAAAGCCGGCATGATCGGTTTCACTAAATCCCTAGCCAACGAAATGGCTGCCTACGGCATCACCGTCAACTGCGTCGCCCCAGGTTTCATCGAAACCGACATGACAAACAGCCTCACCGAAGCCCAGCAAGAATGGATTCACGCCCAAATCCCCATGAAACGCATCGGCAAACCAGAAGAAATCGCCAACGCCGTCGCTTTTCTCGCCTCCGACCACGCCACGTATATCACCGGCCAAACCCTACACGTCAACGGCGGCATGTATATGACCTAGGACGCACCTGCTATTTGTCCCAAGTGGTACCTTAACTAATTGATTTAAATGAGGCGCATTGCTAGGTCGGTCTGGCTGGCGTCTCATTTAATGCTCTCATCGTTGCATTAGGGCAGCTGAGCTAGGACCAATTCAAAAAAAATTGCACTTTCAAAAACCGCAGCACCTAAAAAAAATACTTGCCCCTATCCCAGTGCCTTCTCATTAAATG
>CAYXLV010000389.1:0-2081 GCA_964465995.1 uncultured Coxiellaceae bacterium
TACGTACCCTCGCCTTCGAACAAATTGTACTTGCCGGTGCCTGGTGGCTCAGTGCCTTGGTGACTAACAATATGGGTAACGGCGGGAGTGAGAGTGGCTGATTTATCCATGGGTTGCTAAGCTCCTCGGTAAAAAAATCACTCCGATATTAGCATATAAAACCGAAAACGAAAGTAAAATAAATAGACAGCTGTGCTTACCTATAAAGATAAGCATTAACCATCTGCTGCGCCGAAAATTCTGCAAATAAACCGGTATTGTAGAGCTGATTAGGCAACATCGCGACCGCTTGATCACAATGGTTTCCCTTAGCAAGGTTGAGCAAACTGAACTTTAAGTACTGCAACAAAGTGGCTTGATTGCTCGCAGCTTTTACAGCCACATTGTAAATTCCCGCGACATGATTATCGATAAACAAACTCGCACTACCAACTGGTTTTGCTTGTCTAAATAAAACCAAATGTTGCAATGCCGACTCGCGATCAAATATTGCTTGGTATCGCTCAAACAATTTTTGGCAGACACTGCCTTTGTAACGATAATATGCCAAATAAGGATAAATCCAATAATGCAACTGCTCAACGTCTGCAACTAACAAAACCGTGTAATTCTGATCAACAATATCACGCGGTTGATAATTGACTAAATCGAAATGTATATTAACCAAACACTCTGCGGGAGCAACATCCACTTCAACAGCATCTTTTACCCAGTAATAAAATTTTTTATGATGCGACGTAAATATTTTTTTAAAATCGGCTAGCTGACTAAACGACTGCAGCTCTAGGTTTGGCGATGGTAATACCGCATTAAAATAAGGATGCGAAATTGCAGAAACAGCACACGTTAATCCCTGATGTTGGATCAACTGACCAGACAACAAAGCACAAAAATTTTGAAAGTTTGTTTGCTGCACATCCATGCGTTGCCTGCCAATGATTTAAGAATGACGCCATCCTACTGAATCATTGTTGCAATCACACACGTGTTTTACCCGAGGTTTTCACCGTCATTGACTTTAGCTACTGCACGCTGCCAGCCGTCATAAAACTGAGCGCGGGTTGCAGCATCCATGCTGGGAGTAAAACTTGCATTCAGCTGCCAATGGTGACTGATTTCTTCTAGAGAACGATAAAGACCTGCCCCCAAACCCGCTAATGCCGCCGCACCTTTTACCGTCGTTTCGGTTTGCTGTGGACGCTCAACTGGGACATTTAAAATATCGGCTAAAAATTGCAGTAGCCAATTATTTTTCGCCATGCCGCCATCAATCCGCAAGGTTGCCAACTGACCTTGGTAGTCAGCTAGCATCGCATCCATTAAATCTCTTGATTGATAGACCATGGCTTCTAAAGTCGCGCGCACTATTTCTGCAATCCCAGTATCTCGTGTTAACCCAAACACTGCACCACGTGCATCGGGATTCCAATACGGCGCACCCAAACCAGTAAATGCCGGTACTAAATAAACACCACCAGTATTTTCAATACTGCGTGCCAAGGCCTCGGTTTCGCTGGACTGTTTGATAAAGTGCAACGTATCTTTTAACCACTGCACGGCTGCACCCGCTGCAAAAATACTGCCTTCCAAACCATACGTCACTTTGCCGTTGATGCGATAAGCAATGGTTGTCAGCAAACGATTTTGCGAAGTGACGGCTTGCTCACCGGTATTTAGCAACATAAAGCAACCTGTGCCGTAAGTGCTTTTTACCATACCCGCTTTAAAACAAGCTTGCCCAATTGTGGCGGCTTGCTGGTCGCCCGCCATACCTGTAATCGGAATCGTCGCGCCAAAAAGATCTTGCTGTGTCACGCCAAATTGGCTACTGCAATCTTGCACGGTAGGTAAAATCGCCGATGGGATTTTAAATAAATCGAGTAACTCTTCGTCCCATTGTTGAGTATGAATATTAAATAACATCGTGCGCGATGCATTTGTCGCATCAGTGGCATGCACTTTGCCGCCGGTTAAACGCCATAATAAAAATGTATCAATCGTGCCAAAAGCCAGTTGGCCAGCTCTAGCGCGCTCACTCGCTTGTTCAACATGATCAAGTCAATAAGCAATTTTGGTGGCAG
>CAYXLV010000390.1:0-2050 GCA_964465995.1 uncultured Coxiellaceae bacterium
CCTCAAAATCTCAGCAAACATTCGTCCAATTTTTGAAACGTTTAATTTGAATTTTTTGTTGTTGTTTAAAAACAATTTTGCAATTGTGTACTTAATTTGATGACGTTTTATCAGAATTTCCCAAATTACATTGCTTTAGAAACAATAACTTTAACAATTTCTGCAATACTATTTTTTAGATGTCTTGAATAACTCCCCAAAGCTTTTCAAGCATATTCACAAACAAGCTTTAGCTGAAGTGAGTAAAAACTCTCAACCTGAAACAGGCCTATTTAAAAAACTGGGTTTCTAAATCAACTCATATTGAAACGCGTATCCAATCCAAGCTATCGTTAACCCTTGCATTGGCCGATGCTATTTTGTCATTAAATAAACACAAGGAGATAACGATGCGAAAAGTTTTTTTAGCAGTGGTATGTTTGATATTGATGAATAATGGTCTGGCCAAACCAATGAATGTGAACTGTGTGCTCAATTCACCATGCACATTTTCATTGTATGGCCAGTTTAATAAGATTGTGCATACGTACGATATTAAGCCAAGTACATCCTATCAATGTATTGTATTAAACGGTGTCGGAGAGAAATTTAGAATATCTGATAATGTGCAACCCTCGCCAGGCGTCACCTACTCCAAAGGCGATACTTTTGCTACACCACTGATTATTCATGGGCCTAAAAATAACTTAGGATCGATCACTTACACACTTAATAATCGTAATAAAAAAATCTGGCAAAAAACTCTGATTCGTTATGAATGTTACACATTGAATTAATTTGGGTGATTTCGCTATGCAATGATTTTGAGGGCGAACTAATGAGACTTTTAAACTGAAATCGTAGCTGGTATTGTTGAGCAGCCTCACTGGCGTTCGTGGCCGGTTGCCAGAGTCCTCTGCCAATGCATGAAAACCGAGCCACGAACGCCAGTGAGAGGTTGCCTAAAAACACAAGCTTCAGATTTAACTTAATACGCAATACTTGAGCAGCTAAACATGTTAGTGCGACAAGCACCTCATTTAAATTATCTGTCGACTCAAGCATCTCAGGTGGTTGATTTGTCGCACGCTTGAAAAATTAGCTACTTTTTAGCATGTTGCGTAAAACATACTGCAAAATGCCGCCATGCCGGTAATACTCCATTTCATTTTGGGTATCAATACGACAGAGCAGTGGCACTTCTTTAGTGCTGCCGTGGTCATAAGTAATTTTCATGGTGACTTGCATTTGTGGTTGTAAATCGTTTTCCAAACCAACAATATCAATCACTTCTTTGCCGGTCAGCTTTAAAGTTTTGCGGTTTTTACCATCAATAAATTCTAATGGTAATACACCCATCCCAATTAAATTGGAGCGGTGAATGCGCTCAAAGCTTTCAGCGACAACGGCTTTAACACCAAGCAATAACGTACCTTTGGCAGCCCAATCGCGTGAAGAGCCAGTGCCGTATTCTTTACCCGCGATAACAACCAATGGTGTTTTTTCAGATTGATATTGCATGGCGGCATCATAAATTGTCATTTGTTCGCCATCTGGAAAATGTTTGGTAAACCCACCTTCAACGCCTTCCACAATTTCATTGCGAATACGAATGTTAGCAAACGTACCGCGCATCATGACTTCATGGTTACCGCGACGCGAACCATAGGAATTAAAATCAGTGACGGCAACGCCATGTTCTTGTAAATATTGGCCCGCGGGGCTATCGGCTTTGATAGCGCCGGCTGGTGAAATATGATCGGTTGTCACGCTGTCACCGAGTAAGGCAAGAATGCGTGCGCCATGAACATCATTAACAGCATCCGGTTCTTTACCCATGTTCTGGAAAAAGGGTGGCTGTTTCACATAAGTGGATTCTGGCCAAGCATAGGTTTCACCGCCTGCAACTTTAATCGCTTGCCATTCTGGTGTGCCGGCAAACACTTCTGCGTATTCTCGATCAAACATGCCTTTATTCACTTTTGACATAGCGCCTGTAATTTCGCCTTGCGTTGGCCAAATATCTTTTAAATAAACGGGATCGTTATTTTTATCATGACCGATAGGATCT
>CAYXLV010000391.1:0-2050 GCA_964465995.1 uncultured Coxiellaceae bacterium
GTATTGATATTCAGTGATATAACCCAACTGATCGACAGTGATCGCCAGTTGATGTAGTTCGTTGTAATATTCATAAAGTGCGTTTTGATCTGGTAATATTTTTTTATGGGTTTGGCCTTTTTTATTGTGCAGCAAGGTGGTTTTTCGACAGCATCCCTTATTGTCTTTTTCTGAAATTTCACTGATACGGCCCGCCGCATTTAAAGTGACTGTTTTAGTAATGCCGCTTGGTTGGGTGGTTTTTATTGTATTGTTATTGTATTGGTGAGTTAGCTTATTACCATCTGGAAATTGTATTTCTGTGATACGTGACAAGCCATCATATTTTTTTTGGGTAACTGCGATTTTTTCAGGGCTCGTTGTTGTTTTAGCTTGTTGTCGTTCCGAAAAATTAATGCATTTACCCAGCGTATTCCATTGCCATTTTTTCAAACCCATCTGTTCATCGATTATTCCTTTACCTTGCGAATTAATGTGTGCATAGTTTTTTTCTTCTTGTGGCAATCCTTGTGCCGTGTAAGCAGTTTCAATAAGTGATATTTGTGATTGATCCACTTTTTCTGACACCCACCACTGTAGCAGCTGCTGAATTAGTTGATCTATTTGGTTCGGGGAAACGGGTTGCTTTATTGTATACTTGCCTTGCAACTGGCACATTGTGTGCGTTTGATTTCCTTGGTCATCATAATCAAAACGTTTTACTGTGCCGCCTGGGCTAATGGTAAAGCGAAGTTGATGCTTGTTATCATGCAGCTGCCATGTCGTTTGTAGTAATTTTTCAGTGTTATTTTTGATTTTACTGTTGCAGATTCGATAAATTACTCCAGTAATTGAATCACGATCATAATAGGTTTTTAGTGCTTGATTAGTCGTGTTAGTTATTGTTAAACCATTGTGGTCATATTGATATTCTTCTCGAGGCCCATCGCTATATTGAATGCATGCCAATCGGTTTGAGTTGTTATTTTCATATGCATAGTTAATTGTGTTTTTTTGCTGATTGATACTGATTAGTCGTTTTTGACTATCGAATTGGCACAGGGTGGCCTGATCAAGTGGATCTTTGATAGATGTAGATTCTTGGCTTTGGTAAGTGAAGGTATAAGCACCTTCATCACCAAATTGTATAGTTTGGATTTTATTAGGTTTCGCGTAGGTGAATGCGACTATACTTTGATTAGATTGCTCTATAGATTTTATTTGATTTGACTGTTTTTGATAGTGATATTGGATAATATAAAACTTATGCCGATCAACTGGGATGCTTGTTTTAATCAGTTTTGTATAATTATTATCAGTAAATTCATATTTTGCCAACAAGCATTCGCCTTGCTTTGTTTTAAGCGCGGCCTGAATGATTTTATTTGTATAGCTGAAATTGATGATTTGTTTCGATGCCGTGGTGATTGAGTGTAGCTGTTTATTTTGATAAAAAAAACTCACTTCTCTGCCAGCGCAATCTTTTACACCGCATTGCTGGCCATTAGCATCATAAACTTCTGTTATCCCTGTTGCGATATGCTGAATTTCCCATGTATTTTCTTTTCGCGTTAAGTATTGATTACCTTCCGGCAAACCGATGGCTTCATAATGATTTTGCTTTGCATTGTAGTGAAATTTTATTTGCGCGCCATCGTTGTTGTTAAGCGTTATTTGTTTTGGATTTTATTGATTCTTTGCTGGTAATTGGAGGAGTTTTTTAATAAACCCATATTGCCATGTTTTAGTCGCTTGACTGTTGTACACCAACCCCAACTGAATATTAAATCCGAGATCAATAACCGTTTGCTGGCTGTCTTCAATAAAAATATTCCCTGTCGCTGCATTGGCATGAATATTTATCTGCCCATATGCCTGACCATCATTGATGTTTTTTAATCCGCTTGTTGAGTTACCGAGTTGCTGATTGCAAATAAGATGAAAATTTTCTTTAAACATTGTTGTGTCCTAAACGTTGTTTTAGGCGGCGCATTTAACAACAATTATTTTTTGAAATACAGCCGAATCAGCTTGTGATTTTTTTCGTTTAAATTCAGGCAATTATTAAAAT
>CAYXLV010000392.1:0-2043 GCA_964465995.1 uncultured Coxiellaceae bacterium
GCGCTAAAGAGCGAGCATTCTGCGCATTTAATCACGACACAATGGCCCAGCATTCATTTAGTGAACCAAGCCATTTTACAGCTGGAAAAAGTTGAGTCGACCATTGCTAAAAAAAATTATGTTAGACCTAATCATTCTAAAAAAAATATTCGCACCGCAATGACAGATTTAATGTTACTAACCGAATATAAGAAATTCAGTGGCAATAAACCGCTGCGTTATAATCGCGCTAGAAAGCAGCTAATGACTGACTATTTAGTTGCTGAAATCAAAACTTGCAGCACGCTTACTGGGCTTGAGGCTATTTATAAAAAATTCATTCGCAGTGAGTTTGTGGTTCAGCGGCGACATCGGTCTTTTGATAAGATGCGTAATCGCATTGGTATTTTTTCTCCGCGTTATCCGACGAGTAAAATTCAATTTATTGAAGCGCTGCATCGTCGCATTAAAGAAATTGTTACTCAACAAGCCAGTTATGCAGATATTTTTGAAAACATTAATGCAAAACTTGAAGGTTTAATTCACTCAGATATTTTTTCAGCAAAACATTTTGCTAATGGAGTTAATAAAACTATTTACCGTGAGCTTAGCAATATCTTGGCAGGGACCCATGCTTACACAGCGTATTTATAATCTCATTCACATTAAATTCACACCGCAGCAGATATTGTCAAGCAACCTCTCACTAGCGTTCGCGGCTCGGATTTCATGCATAGGCAGAAGGCTCTGACATCCGATCCACGAATGCCAGCGAGAGGCTGCCCAAAAATACCTGCTTCGGATTTATGTTAATACGCAACACTTAAGAAGTTATATTAAAAAAATAACAACCCTTTTTAAAAATTTGCGAATAAAAAGTAGTGCGCAACTCGAGCACGCAATCTAGAAGTGATTTCATAGATTCCGCGATTTCTCGCGGAATGACGCAAGCTTCAGGCAACCAAAGTTTCAAGATGACGCTAGTTGCAGTCTAAAAACACTTAAAAAAGGTGAAAACCAGCAACCACCCTATCACCTACAGCGCAAATAACGGCTTAATGACATTACACACTCATCCAATCAAAGAGTTACAAGATGCTTGACCCGCTCAAAAACTACGCATTCAATTATGCTACTATTTGAATTATGAAGAAATTCAGGTCACTCTCTACCAAAATCACAACCTTTTCCACTGTGGGATTACTAGCGGCGACAGGAGCCATTGCTTTTATTGTTTATATCCTCGTCAATGATTTTTTTATTCAGTACACAGTTTCTAATTTAAAAAACGAAACCCGAATTATCACCAATAACCTACAAAATGCTTTTATTAAAGCAACAGACGACATTGAAATACTTTCAAAAACACCACCCATTAAAGGCATTATTCGTAGTGAACGCAATCAAGGCCGCGACCCTAAAGAAACCTCCAATATCACCATGTGGACAAACCGCTTGGGTACTATTTTTACAGCAATGCTAAAAGTTAACAAAGACTATACACAAATTCGTTTCATCGGCATTAAAAACGGAAAAGAAATCGTAAGAGTCAATCGCACTGCCAACGAAATTTACAAATCACACCAAAGCAGTCTCCAAGAAAAAGGCACTGAACTTTACTTCCAACAGGGCATTAAACTACCCCAAGGCAACATAGCATTTACCAAAATCACCTTTAACCGAGAGCATGGAAAGATTAGATACCCATTAGAACCAACCATACGTGTAATGAAACCGATTTATGATAATCGCCAAAATGTTTTTGGATTACTCATTATCAATATCGATATTAGAAAATATCTTCGCAAAGTTCTCTTAAGAAATGCCACCAACCACAATATAATTCTTTACGACAAATATAATGACGTCATACTCTACAATAAAGATAGAAAAACCATTAACTTCTACAATGAATTTAATCTCAAACAACTACAAAAAGAAATGCCTAACGTCAAAAGCCTAAAACATTTTATCCAATCTATAAAAGATAGACCAAACACAATCCTAGTTAAACAATCGATTTATCCATCCCACGACCTTGAAAATAAAGTATTAACATTAATG